>JANMWV010000253.1:0-11261 GCA_031394165.1 Actinomycetes bacterium | reverse complement strand
TTGGCGCCGGTGAACGATGCCACGAACGCATCGCGGGGCCCGGCGACGAGCTCGGCCGGCGCGCCGAGCTGTCGCAGCTGTCCGTCGACGATCACGCCGACCTCGTCCGCCAGCGCCGCCGCATCTTCGTAATCGTGTGTGACGAGCAGCGTCGGCAGATCGAGTCCGCGCAGCAGCACGCTCAGCTCGCCGCGCACCTCCGACTTGGTGTGTGCGTCGAGCGCGGAGAGCGGCTCGTCGAGCAGCAGCACGTCCGGCTCGCGTGCGAGCGCGCGCGCGAGCGCCACCCGCTGGCGCTCGCCGCCCGACAGCTTCTCCGGCCGCGCAGTCGCGAGGTGTGCGATGTGGAACCGGTCGAGCAGCTCGTCGACGCGGTCGCGGCCGCCGTAGGCGACGTTCGCGCGCACGCTCAGGTGCGGGAAGAGCGCGTATTCCTGGAAGACGAGCCCGACGCGCCGCTCGTCGGGGCGCAGGTCGATTCCGCGCTCGACGTCGAGCCACGGTGTCTCGCCGAGTGCGACGCGGCCACGGGAGGGATGCGCGAGTCCGGCGACCACGCGCAGCACCGACGTCTTGCCTGCGCCCGACGGGCCGACGAGCGCCGTCGTGCGCGCGACGTCGAGCTCGAGCGTCAGCTCGAAGTCGCGAAGCGGAAGCGTGAAGTCGAGGCGGAGGGGAGCCATTTGAGGGTGACGAGCAGGGCGGCGCTGACGAGCACGAGCAACGCGCTCACGGCGAGCGCGACGTCGAAGTTCACGTCGAGCTGCGAATAGACGGCGAGCGGCAGCGTCTGGGTGACGCCGCGCAGGCTGCCGGCGAACATGATCGTGGCGCCGAACTCGCCGAGCCCGCGCGCGAACGCGAGCGCCGCCCCGGCGACGAGTCCGCCGCGCGCCAGTGGCAGCACGACGCGGAAGAACGTGCGCACCGGGCCGGCGCCCAGCGTCCGCGACGCCTCGACGACGTTCCGGTCGACGCCTTCGAACGCGGCGATCGCTGCCCGGACGTAGAGCGGGCTGGCGACGAACGCGACCGCGAGCACGACCGCGGCCTGGGTGAACGGGATGCTCGTGTGCAGGAGGCCGGAGCGGCCGAACGCCGCGAGCAGGCCGATGCCGGCGACCGCCGGCGGCAGCACGAGCGGCAGCTCGACGAGCGTCACGGCCAGTCCGCGGCCGGGAAAGCGGCGGGTCGCCAGCGCGTGGGCGGCCGGCGTGCCGAGCACGAGGATCAGGGCCTGCGCGACGAGTGTCGTCTTCACGCTCACGAGGAGCGCGTCCGTCACCACCGGGTTGCCGAGCTGCGCGACCAACGTGCCCGGGGACACACGCGCGAAGATCGCGACGACCGGCAGCGCGAGAAACGCGAGGGCGACGAACGTCGCGGCGAACACTGCCAGTGCGGGAAGGGCGCGGCGCATCTACCGCTGACGGAGCTGCATCAGCTCTCGACCATCACCGAGGTCGACTTGACGATCGCGGTGGCCGGCGCACCGGGCTTCAGGCCGAGCTCCTGGACGGCGTCGCGGGTCACGATCGCGACGACGCGTGTCGGCCCGGTGACGAGGATCTCGACCTGGGCGAGGAGGCCCTCGATCTCGACCGAGCGAACAGTTCCCGCGAAGCGGTTCCGCGCGCTCATGTGCTGGAGCCCGTCGCCGCCGCGCAGCCGCTCGATCTCCTTCGCGCTGACGACGCGACGGTTCGCCTGGTCTCGCTTCGTCCGGATCCGTCCGTCGCGATCCCAGCGCCGCAGGGTGTCGAGGCTGATCCCGAGCGCCTGCGCCGCTTCGCGGGCGGTGTAGCTCGTCTTCACCATGTCGGGATCTTACCTAGGAAATGCCTAGGTGCACAAGTGGTCGCGCCGTGGGGCGGAGCCAGCGCAGCAGCTGCGCGAGCTCGGCCTCCGGCAGGCTCACGCAGCCTGCGGTGACGTGGCCGGCGCTCACGTGCAGGAAGATCGCCGACCCGCGGCCGGGCACGACCGGCGTCGCGTTGTACCCGATCACGGCGAAGTAGCGGTACTGCGGCGCGCTGCGCCACAGCGCCTCACTGCCGCCGCCGAACGCCGGACGGTCGTTGCACGCGACATGCCGGAACGTGTTGTACGTCGGCGAGCGCGTATCCTCGTCCCACCAGTCGCCGCACACGAGGCGGTGATACGCGCCGCGGCCGCCCGGGTTCGCAGCGATGCCGTACGTCGTGTCGCCGATCCGGTACGTCCCGGCCGGAGTCGCTCCGTCGCCCTCGTGCTTGTGCGCGGACAGGCCGCTCCGCCCGAGCCACGCGCGCCACGGGCCTGCAACGCGGCGCCAGCAGCCGCCGCGCCGCTGCCACAGCTCGAACGATGCGGTCGTCGCCCCGTACCCGGACGCGGTCACCGTGACGAGCTGCGTCGAGCCGGGCGGCACGACGGCGGGCGCGCTGCACGTGAACGCGGCGGTCCAGCTCGCGACGATCGCCAGTACCCTCATCGCCCTATGGTTGCGGTCCCGGTCGCCAGCCTGCCGCCGTTCGTGTCCAGGGTCGAGCGTGTGACCCGGGCCGACCTCCGCTGGTCGTGGCACTCCGGCTGCCCCGTCGGCCCGTCGCAGCTCCGTCGCATCCAGCTCGGCTACGTCGGCTTCGACGGCAAGCCGCACGTCGGCGCGATCATCGTAAACGCGCACGTCGCCGGCGCGGTGACGCAGATCTTCCGGCGTCTCTACGGCGAGCGCTTCCCGATCCGCTCGATCAAGCCGATCGATGTTTTCCACGGCAGCGACGCGCGCTCGACCGCGGCCGACAACACGTCGGCGTTCAACTGCCGTTACGCCGTCGCGCCGGGGCCGAAGTCATGGTCGATGCACGCTTACGGCGAGGCGATCGACGTCAACACCGTCGAGAACCCGTACATCCAGAACGGCCGGGTGACGCCCGTGAACGCGAAGGCGTATGCCGACCGCGCGAGCGTCCGTCCCGGAATGGCCGTGGAGGGCGGAGCGCTCGTGCGGGCGTTCGCGCTCGCCGGCTGGTCGTGGGGCGGACGCTGGCGGCCGTCGCCCGACTACCAGCACTTCTCGCCGAACGGCCGCTAGCTCGCAATCTCGCGTGGGTGCCGCGGGGGATTCTCGATCCCAACGGCACCGAGCACGCCTCCGGTCGCGAGCAGCACTGCGACGACGAGCATCGCGCGGTGGAATCCCTGCGCCGAGAGATGGTCGGTGCTGCCTGCCGCTGCGACACCCACTGCGGCGATCGCGATGAGGCCCGCGACACGCGCGACGGCGTTGTTGACGCCCGACGCGATGCCGGCGTCGCCGGGGCCTGCATCGTTCAGCACCGTTGTCGTCAGCGGCGCGACGATGAGCGAGAGCGCGATCGCGAACCCGACGAGTGGCGGGAAGAGGTCGACCCAGTAGTTCAGATGCGTCGGCAGCCGTACGAGCGCGAGGATCGAGAGCGCCCCGAGCAGCGGCCCGGCGCTCATGAAGATGCGTGGGCCGAAGCGAATCGACAGCCGTCCGACGTACCGCGACAGCAGGAACAGCGCGATCGTCAATGGGATCAACGCGAGCCCCGCCTTGAACGGCGAGTAGCCCGCGATCTGCTGCAGGAACAGCGTCAAGAAGAAGCCCCACGCGGACAGGCCGCCGTACACGGCGAACGTCTCGAGGTTCGCCACCGAGAAGTTCCGGCTGGCGAAGAGGCGGAGCGGCAGCATCGGCATCGCGGTCCGAGCCTCGTAGACGACGAACGCGGCGAGACACGCCGCGCCTGCGGCGATCGTCCCGGGCACGGCCGGGTTGCTCCAGCCGAGCTGCGGCTGCTCGATGAACCCGAAGACGAACGAGCCCAGACCGACGACACAGAACGCCGCGCCGGCGAAGTCGACGCGCACGGCCTTGCGTTCCCGTGTCGCGCGCGGCAGGTGCGCGCGCACGAGCACGACCGTCGCGAGCGCAACCGGCACGTTCAGCAGGAAGATCACACGCCAGCTCGAGACGCCGATGAGCCAGCCCCCGAGCAGCGGGCCGATGACGGTCGAGATGCCGCTCCAGGCTGTCCATGTTCCGATCGCCGCACCCCGCTCGTCGCCTGAGAACGTCGAGGTGATCACCGCGAGCGACGCCGGCGTCAGCAGCGCTCCCGCGACGCCCTGGATCCCGCGGAAGACGATGAGCGTCGTCGAGTCGGGCGCCGCCGCGCACAACGCCGATGCAAGGCCGAAGAGCGCAACGCCGAGTGTGAACATCCGCACCTCGCCGAAGATGTCGCCGAGCGAGCCGCCGACGAGGATGAGCGAGCCCAGCGTGAGCAGGTACGCGTCGACGGTCCACTGCTGGGCTGCGAGCCCGCCGCCGAGGTCGCTCTGGATCGCAGGCAGCGCGACGTTCACCACCGTCATGTCGATGAATGCGATCGATGAGCCGAGGATCGTCGCGATCAGGGCGAAGCGCTTGGCGCGGGGGGAGAGGGACGCCTCCACGTTCGCGATCCTACGGCGTGGCTCCCGGCGGCCACCCGCCCAGGCACGATGTGCTCAGGCACGATGAAACCGTGCGAACCGATCCCGCCCCGAGGGCGAAGGGTGAGCGATGAGCGAAGACGCCGTCGGCGCGGATCGCGATCCTCAGCCGGAGGAGATTGGCCCGAAGAAGCTCGGCAGGGGCCTGTTCCTCGCCACCGTCGTGGGGGGCGCCTCGTCGCTTCTGTGGGGCAAGAGCGTGTGGGGCCACCTGTCTGCGGCGACCTCGAGCCTGCCGCTCGTTCCGCACGGCGGCTGGCGTATCTACACCGTCGCCGGCACGATGCCGACCTTCGACCCGGCGACGTGGTGGCTCGAGATCGATGGGCTCGTCGAGCAGCCCCTGTCGCTCAGCTATGCCGACCTGCGGTCGCTGCCCCGCGCGACGCAGATCTCGACATTCCATTGCGTGACCGGCTGGACGGTCGAGAACGTGCACTGGGCCGGCGTGCGCCTCGCCGACGTCTTCGCGCACGCTCGGCCGCTTTTCCAGGCGCAGGCGCTCGAGTTCGTTTCGGCGGAGCGGCCGTACTCCGACTCGCTGACGCTGAAGCAGGCGATGCTCCACGACGTGATGCTCGCCTACGAGATGGACGGGAAGCCGCTGCGTCGCGAGCACGGTGCACCCGTGCGGCTCGTGATCCCCGAGATGTACGGCTATAAGAACGTCAAGTGGCTGAACCGGATCACCCTCGGCGAGCAGGCGGAGGACGGGTACTGGGAACTGCTCGGCTACGACCGTGACGCCTGGGTCGGCCGTTCCAACGGCTACAAGTCGTGACGCGCTACGTCCGCCGCTTCTCGCGCACGGAGCGCACGGTGCACTGGGTGAACGCCGCCGGCTTCTTCACGCTCCTCGCCACCGGGCTCATCCTGTATCTGCCGAGCCTCTCGATTCTCGTCGGGCGGCGGCCGATGGTGAAGGACGTCCACTTCTGGTCCGGCGTCGCCTGGGTCGCTGCGCTCGCGCTCGTTGCGCTGCTGGGCGACCGCCGCGGCCTGTTGCGCACCGCACGCGAGCTCGACGGCTTCGACACCGACGACATGCGGTGGTTGCGGCGGCGCTACCCGGCGCCGCAGGGCCGCTTCAACGCGGGCCAGAAGATCAACGCCACGCTGAACGCGGCGTGCCTCGTGCTCTTCACCCTCTCGGGGCTGCTGCTCTTCCTCGGCGAGCGCAACACGCAGTTCCGCTTCGCGAGCACCGTCGTCCTGCACGACGGCCTGACGCTCGTGACGACGGCGCTGCTCGTCGGCCACCTGTATCTCGCGGTGTTCCATCCCGCGACGCGCCATGCCTTGCGCGGGATCACCGTCGGCACCGTCAGTGAGGACTGGGCGCACGCCCATCACCGGAAGTGGACGCCCCCGCCGGCTGACTAAAGGCCGGCGGGGGCGTAGCGGTTCCTGCGGGGAGGAACTAGGAAGGACGGACGCCGAGCGTGACGTCGAATTGCTGCGACTTGCCGTTGCGGGTCACGGTGACGGTCACCTTGTTGTTCGGTGCGTGTGCCGTGACAGCGGCCGTCAGGTCGTCGGCCTTCGTGATCGCCGTGCCGTCGAGCGCGGTGATCACGTCGCCGGCTTTCAGGCCGGCCTTGGCGGCGGGAGAGTCGGACGACACAGAGCCGATGAGCGCGCCCGAGCTGTTGGGAGCGTCGCCGACATGAATGCCGAGGTACGCGTGCTGCACCTTGCCGCCTGCGATGAGCGTGTGCGCGACGCTCTTCACCGCGTCGATCGGGATGGCGAAGCCGACGCCGTCGCTGCCGCCACCACCGCTCTCGATCTGGGCGTTGACGCCGATCACGGCGCCGCTCAGATCGAGCAGCGGGCCGCCGGAGTTTCCGTGGTTGATCGGCGCGTCGGTCTGAATCGAGCCGGCGATCGAGTAGCCGTTCGGCGCCTGGATCGTGCGGCCGATCGCGCTGACGATGCCGGAGGTCATGCTGTCGGCGAGGCCGAACGGGCTGCCGATCGCGACGACCTCCTGGCCGGGCAGCACGTTCTTCGAGGAGCCGAGGGTCAGCGGATGCAGCTCGCTCGCCGCCACGTTGACCTTGATGACGGCGATGTCGGTCGACGGATCCGAGCCGACGAGCGTCGCCTTCGCGGACTTGCCGTCGGGGAAGTGCACCGTGATCGCGGTCGCGTTGTCGACGACGTGCTGGTTCGTGACGATGTCACCGTTCGTGTCCACGACGAAGCCCGACCCCTCGGCCTGGCTCGTGCCGCCGCCGAACGGGTCGGCTGCGCCGGCGCCGGACGTGACGGTGATGTCGACGACGCCGGGCGCCGTGTTCTTGTAGAGCTGCGTCAGTGTCGTGGAGGTCGTCGTCACAGATGCGGGCTGCGTCGCGGGGACGGTCGTCGGCGCCGGCGAGGCACTTTTCGAGCCACCGGCGAAGCCCGCATAGACGCCGGCGCCGGCGCCCGCGCCGAGCGTGAGCGCCGCGGCGAGCGGGGCCCCACGGCGAATGAATGTCCTGTTCTTCACGGTGTGCTCCTCAGTGTTGCTGTAACGGGGCAGTCGCCATGATTCCCGGGGCGGTTAGGAGCCGGCTAAGACCGGCTTAAGAGTCGCCTAAGCGCCGCCCTGCAGGGTTCGAGCGGGCGCGGTGGTCCTCAAGCCGACGCCGTTTCGCGCCGATGAAAGAGGTGGCGGCTATGACCCAATTAGACCCGAGCATCGTCGAGCGGTACGCGGAGCACCTCCAGCGGAAGGCGTCTTCCCGCGTCATCGGCTACACCATCGCGTTCGCCTTGCTGGGCTCGATTCTCGGCTCGGCGCCGCTCGTCGCCCCGAACCGCGTGCTCATCCCGCACTCGCTCGGGATCGCGCTCCTGCTGGTGGGCGCCGCCGCCGGCGGCTACCTCGGGTACACGATCGGCCTCCGTCGCGCGGAGGGGCTTCAGCTCCAGGCGCTGGTGACGCTCCACCAGCTCCAGGTCGAGCATGCGCTCGTCCAGACCGTGGCCGCTGCTCCGGCAGCCCCGGTGCTCACGCCTGCGCCTGCGCCGGTTCCCGTCGCAGCCGCTCCCGTGGCGGCTGCGCCGATCGCACCGGCGCCCGCGCCTGTTGCGCCGGCCCCGGTCGTCCCGGTCGTCCCGGTCGCCCCGGTCGTCCCAGTCTTCGTCGCGCCCGTCGTCGAGGCGGCCCCCGCCCCGGTCGCTGCACCCGCGCCCCCTGCGTTCGCACCCCCTGCGCCCGCATCACCGGCCCCCGTCGCTCCGGTTTCCGCGCCTCCCGCGGTACGGCCCGCGGCGCCGCCGCTCTCGGCACCCCCGTCCGTCCGGCCTCCGTTCTCACCCCCGGCACCCGCGAGCGTCGAGCCGGCTCCGGCTCCGCCGGCGGCCGTCGCGCTGCCTCCGGTCGCACCGGCTCCAGCGCTTGCGCCGGCACCGCAGGTTCCCCGCCTCGTCGAGCAGGCGCTCCCGCCGCTCTCCGCGCCGCCGCCGCTCTCCGCCCAGAACGGCTAGCAGGAGCGAGCCAACCCGGGACAGCGCCGGGCCCGTCGTTGTGCGACGCTCTCACCGTGCTCGCCGTCGCCCTCGCCGCGGCCGCAGTCGCCGTCAAGCCGGCACCGGCGCAGTTCGTCCGCGTGGACGCTCCGCATCACGTCGTCTCGATCACGCTGCTCGCAGGCTACGACTCGTCGAACAACGGCTTCAATTTCGACGGCTACGGGCGCGGCGAGCTGCTGATCACGGTTCCGCTCGGCTGGCGGGTCCGGATCATCTGCACGAACCGAGCCGCAGCCCGTCACTCCTGCGCGGTCGTCGACGGCCCCATGACGGTGCGGCCTGCGTTTCGTGGCGCCGCAACACCGGATCCCACGCGGGGTCTCAGGCGCGGGGCGACCGCGACCTTCTCCTTCAGGCCGACGAAGCTCGGCCCGTTCCGGCTTGCCTGCCTCGTGCCGGGGCATGAGGAGGCACGCATGTGGGACGTGCTCGAGGTCGTGCGCGGCGGACGACCGTCGATCGTCGTGCGGCCGGGGCCTTAAGAACTCGTTTCAGAGTGAGGTCGAGGGGATAGCCCGAGGCGTTCTGAACGGTCGTTACTGCGGCTTGGCGTAGTTCTGGATCTGACCGAAGTCGACCATCACGCACGGCTCGTCCCCGACCGTCCAGGCATCGTGTCCAGGAGCGATGTGAACGGCGTCACCGGGGCCGCATTCCCCTTCGCTGCCATCGTCCATCACAATGTGCATCCGGCCGGAGAGCACGTAGCCGAGATGCGCGGTCTGGCAGCTGTCGGTCTTGGCGATTGGCTTCACGTGCTGCGACCAGCGCCAACCAGGCTCAAACACGCCGCGCCCGACCGGCCCTGAATCGAGGTTGACGATATGCGCTGCACCCTTGTCGTCTGCGAACGGGCGCACCTCATCCGGAGCGTCAAGCTTCTTGATCTCAAGTCCTGCCATGAGAACTCTCCCTCATCAGTCGTTCGGGCTGTTGTGTCACATCCACGCTCATCCTGCAAACCGGACGCGTCATTCTGAAATCGAGCTCTCTTTTAACGCTCCGCAGCGAGCGTGCGCAGGTCGCCCTCGACGAAGGCCGGCGCGAGCGGGAACGTGTAGCCGGTGCGTTCGTGGCCCGAGCGGTCGACGAGGACGACCAGCCGGTGTCCCGGGGCGACGCCGTAGGCCGCCGCCGACGACGGTGCGGCGATCACGACGACCGGTCGTTCCGCCTCCGGCAAGCGCCGGACGATCCTGCGCAGCAACACACGGCACGGCGGGCAGCCTCGGCCGAGGAACGCAACGATCGTCGGGCGGTCGTGCACAGCCGATGACGGCGCGACACGCGAGCCGGGCGTCCACGTCACCTCGCCGTGAAGCTCCGGCAGGCGCGGTGTCGCAAGTGCTTGCGCGGCGTAGAGATGGCCGATTGCACCCGCGAGCGCACCGAGCAGAACCGCCGTTCCGAGCGCTGCAGCCCAGAGGGGCGCTCTCGACCCAGGCGCCGCGAGAACGCGGTCGACCACCGTCAGGCGTCGCCGCGGGAGCGACGGCGCAGGATGACTGCCCAGTAGACGAGTACGGCGGCCACCAGGCCGAGCGGCAGCGCCCAGCTGAGGAGGGAGCCGGCGAGGAACGACGCCGTCAGGTCCATGAGAGCTCCTCTGGTCGGTGAACGACATGAGATTCCGGCCCCAGCCACGCGTGGAAGGCGAGGACGGCCGCGATCGTGAACGCGAGCGAGCCGGGGACCCACATGACGCCGGCGGCGAGTTGCTGGTCGGCGAGTGCGCTCACGCCGCCTGCCCGGTGCGGGAGAGACGCGTAGGCGTCGTACAGCGGCGTCGAGGCGAAGCCGAGCACCACTGCAAGCGCCCAGCTCGGTACGAGCGCAGCCGCGAACCAGCAGGCGCGCCGCAGATGGTCGATGCGGGCTCGCACGGGGGGCGCCTCGAGCAGCGAGCCCCAGAAGAGGAGCGAAGTCGCGACGAAGGAGAGGTGCTCGAGGACGTGCACGCCCCCGTGGCGAACCGCGGCGTCGTAGAACGCCGGGACATGCCACAGCGCGAGCGCGACGGTCATCGCCGAGAACGAGGCCACGGGCCGTCGTGCAGTACGACCGACACGGACGAACGCGGTCGACCCGGCGAGGCCGCGCGCCACGGCTCGTCGCGCACTGAGCGGAAACGCGAGCCACAGCCGTGGCCAAGGCCGTCCGAGAACGAGCAGCGGCGGTGCGATCGTCATGAGCACGACGTGTTGCGTCATGTGCAGTGCGAACGACGAGTCGACCCAACTGTCGAACGGCGGCTCGAGGACGGCGAGCACGCATGCGATCCCCGCGTAGAAGGACGCCTCGCGCCAGCCACGAGCCCGCCCGCGCCGGCCGAGCGCGTACAGCGTCGCGGCGACCACGCACGTGACGAGCGCAAGCGCAGACATCTAGATCAGATAGAGGACGATCCAGGTGAGGACCGCGATCCCCGTCAGGAACGTCCAGTAGGAGCTGAGCGCGGTGAGCTCTGCGCGGATGAGACCGACCGGATCGCGAATGTCGTGCCCCTCGCGATAGGGATCGCCGGACGCCTCGCCAGGCGCGACGACGCGCTCGCCGGCGTGCCAGCCACGGTAGCGCCACGAGGTCGCCAGCACGGTCTCGAGCCAGAACATCGTGCAGAGGACGAAGAGGAAGAGAAACGCCGTCCAGCCGAAGTACACGCTCGCGTAGCCGCCGTCGGCCGGCCCGAACGGCTCGTGCGTCCACGCCAGCACCTGCACGACGAGCGCGACGAGCCCGACCGCGAGAGCCGCCGCTCCCTTGATCCGCCACGCGGGCCGATTGTCGGCGCGGTGGTCGCGCAGGCCGAGCCGAGTGAGCACGAGGCTCAGCACGATGCACACCGTCACGGCTGCTCCCCAGGTGACGGACGCATCGACGTGCTTCGGCTTCCACATGCCTGCGCTGTTCAACGAGCGGAGGTAGAAGTACGCGAAGAGGAACGCGAGGAAGAAGAACGCTGTGGCGCTCGAGAGCAGGTGACCGGCCGCCGCGAGGTTGCGCGCGAGGATCTCGGGCGGCTCGCCTTCGACGACGTCGTAGTCGGTGTCCTCGTGGACGAGCTCCATCAGTTCCTCCCCGCCGGTGCGCCTGCCGGCACGGTGGTCGCGCAGGCCGAGCCGGGTCAGCACGAGGCTCAGCACGATGCACACCGTCACGGCTGCTCCCCACGCGACGGACGCGTCGACGTGTTTCGGCTTCCACATGCCTGCGTTGTTCAACGAGCGGAG
>JANMWV010000092.1:0-1549 GCA_031394165.1 Actinomycetes bacterium | reverse complement strand
CTCGAGCGCGAGATCATCGTCTCCGCCGGACACACGAACGCGACCGCTGCCCAGGCGCATGCGGCCTTCGATCTCGGCGTGTCGACCGTCTCCCACCTGTTCAACGCGATGCGACCGTTCCGGTCGCGCGATCCCGGCATCGTCGGAGTCGCGCTGACGCGCCCCGACGTTTTCGTGCAGATGATCGTCGATGGGCATCACCTCGCCGACGAGACGGTGCGCCTCATCTGGGCGGCGGCCGGCGGACGGGTCGCCCTCGTCAGCGACGCATCCGCGGGAGCAGCCGGCGTCACCGGCACGTACCAACTCGGCGGCATGGAGATCGACATCTTGGATGGTGTGCCGGTGCGTGGAGACGGGGTCTGGGCTGGGACCGTCCTGACGATGATCGAGGCGGTTCGCAACCTGCACGCGCTTGGCATTCCGTTCGAGGACGCGGTGGGCGCAGCGACGGCCGTGCCGGCCCGCATTCTCGGCCGGGCCGATCTCGGCGTCCTCCAGCCCGGCGGCCTCGCCGACGTCGTCGTCCTCGACGACCGGCTCGAGATCGTTCGCGTTGTCTGTGGGGGCGAAGCGCGTATCGTGGCTTGAGTCACGCGCTAGAGGTCTTACGTAAGAGCACGAGATCTTGCGTCGGGTTTCCTCGTGCTCCCTCGGGCTCGAGCTCGACAAACGCGAATCCGCGCGCAAACGTCTCGCGGAGATAGCGCTCGGGGTGGTAGGCGCTGCAGAGGTTCGTGCCGGGAACGTCGCCCCAGCGCACGACGAGCTCGCCCCGCTCGAACTGTTCGCGCTCGCCGGTGTCGAGGCGTGGCACGTACGACTCGCCGTGCGTCGTCAAGAGCAGGCGGCCGCCTGGACGAAGCACGCGTCGCAGCTCGTCGCGCCACGCCAGCTGGAGCTCGTCGGTGAGATGCGTGAAGACGGACAGCGCGTACACGAGGTCGAAGCTTTCGTCTTCGAATGTGAGCGGTGGCTCGAGCCGGTTGACCTCGAACCGCGCGAACGGCAGGTTCTCCCGGCACCAGTCAACGGCTCGCTTGCTCATGTCGCCGCCGCTGACGGTTCCGGCGAAGTCGTTCCAGTAGCGCGTGACGCGCCCACACCCGCAGCCGAAGTCGAGCACCGAGTCGATCTCGCCGAGTGCCACGTGCCCTGCGATCGCGTCGTAGGCCGCGCGACCGCTGCGCAGGAACCAGTCGGCGTCCGCGGTGCCGGCCACGCGCACCATCAGGCGGCGCGGCGGCAGAGCCGGGCCAGCCACAGCGGTGGGCCGTCCGGGCCGTAGCGACACGATGCGTTCGTACGCGCGAAAAGCCGGCCCAATGAGGCCGGCGCGCTCCAGCAAGCGAAGGACCCGTCGTTTCACGACGGGGAGACGCTATACGGATGCCGCTGTCCTATCTCTTGCGTAGCCATTCCGTGACGAAGTCGTTACCGTTGGACTGTCCACGGCTGAAGGCTTCGTCGGCAGACGGTGGCGCAATGCCGCTCAACCATGCGATGGTTGCGAGGATCCGTGACGGTTCGGTGAACCTGGACTGTCCAG
>JANMWV010000235.1:0-12173 GCA_031394165.1 Actinomycetes bacterium | reverse complement strand
ATCTCGCGGCGCTCGAGCACGTCTGGTCACAGACGCGAGCTGCCTGGGAGACGGCGCTCGCAGAGGAGCCCGATGTGATCGCGGCGCTTGCTTCGATGGGGCGAGGCCAGTTCGCCGCGCACGACTGCAAGCATCAGCTCTCCGAGCTCTGGGTGCAGGCGCTGAGCGAGGCGACCGAGGATCCAGCGCTGCGGAAGTACCTGCGCAAGCACATGCGCGAGGTGCACGACTTCTTCGCCGCGCTGCTCCGGCGCGGCCAGGAGGAGGGCGTCATCCACCCCGACCGGGACACCGACGCCGAGGCGTGGGTGTTCCTCGCAGGCGGCATCCTCGGCATGGTCGGCCGCCGCGTTGGTCTGCTCGACGACGAGGAAGTCGGCCGCATCCGCGGCGCCCGCGTCGCATGGCTCTCGGCGTAGCTCGCCTTTCGTCGCGGAGCCGAGCTTGCTCGGCGCAGCAGTGATCCGTCTCGCCGCGAGCACGCCCAAGAAGGGGTCCCACGGGGGAAACATGGTTTCCCCCGTGCAGGCGAGCGAAGCGAAGCCGAAAATGAGAAGGGCCCCGGCTGCGGCTCCGGGGCCCTTCTCGAGAGGCGCGCCCATCCTTAGCGACTTCCGGAGACCCGACTCTGCGGCTCAGCCGCGCCTCCGTCTGCCGCCGGATGCTCCGGCGCGCCCCCTGCAATCCCGTAAGCCTGGCGTCCGGCCTGGGTGCAAGGTGACCTCACTATAGGAGTGCTTCCCCGGCGAGTCAAGTAGCTCGGTCAAGTGATTCTCACAGCGGCTGGTTGACCGGGATTCCGCCTGAACATGCCCTTTTAGGGGGATGGTAGGGGTGGCCCCCTTGCACTTTGGTGAAGCGTGAGGTTCACTTCACAAGCCGCATGACTCGAGACACCGCCCTCCGCCACAGCAACGCCGCCGCCGCCCCCGCCGGGCTGCGGCTCGGCGAGCGCCTGCGCCAGCTGCGCGTCGCCGCCGGCCTGACGCAGAGCGAGCTCGCGGGCGAGCGCTTCTCGAAGGAGTACGTCTCCCAGATCGAGCGGGGCAAGACGCGCCCGACCCGCGAGACGGTCGACTGGCTGGCCGTCCGGCTCGGCGTCGACGCCGGCTTCCTCGCGAACGGCGTCGCCACCGACGAGCGGGGCCGCCTCGAAGGCGCGCTCGCACGCGCCGAGGCGCTGATCGAGGCCCGGAGCGACGAGGAGGCAGCGGCGGAGTACGAGGTGCTCGTACCGCAGGCCCACGCGACCGGCCTCAAGGAGCTCGAGGTTCGTGCGCTGGTCGGCGCCGGTCGCACGCAGATGCGCCTCGGCGCACTTCGCGGCGCGCTCGAGCTGCTGAACGAGGCGCGCGGGCTCGTCGAGGACGGAAGCTTCTCCGACGTCGAGCGGGCCGAGGTCTTCTACGCCCTCGGGGTCTGCCGGTACAACCTGAACAGCGTCCAGACGGCGCTCGCGCTGCTCAACGAGGCACTCAGCCTCGCGGAGCGCTCCGGCCTCCCGTCCGACCAGCTGCGCTCCAACATCCTCTCCTGGCGCTCCCGGTGCTGGCGCCGCCAGCGTGACTACGAAGCAGCGCGCGAGGACATCGAGCGCGCGCTTCAGCTCGCCGAGGACGCGAACGACCCCCGCACGATCGGCGCCGCGTACTTCCAGGCGTCGCTTGTCGCAGACCGCGAAGGGCACTGGGTGCTTGCGCGTGGCTACGCCGAGAAGGCGCGCGCGGCCTACGAGGAGCTTGCCGACAGGGTGCACGTCGGGCAGCTGACGAACAACCTTGGCGGCCTGAACTTCCTCCTCGGCAAGACCGACGAGGCGATCGTGTTGCTGAAGGAAGCATTCGGCATCGCTCTCGACACCGGCCGCGACGCGGACGCAGCGCAGGCCGTGTCATCGCTCGCCCAGATCCATTTGCGTACCGGCAACGTCGACCAGGCCGAGGAGCAGGCGCGGCACGCGCTGCAGTTGCTCGACGGCTCGGAGGACTACATCGACGAGATCGGCAACGCACACCTCGTGCTCGGGCGCGCGCTGCTCGAGCAGGACCGGCTCGAGGAGGCCGAGGCGTCCTTCGCCTCCGCCGAGGCGAGCTTCGGCCAGCTCGGCTCCGCCAGCCACCGCGCCGCAGCCTGGGTTGCGCGCGGCGATCTCGCGGCGCGCCGGGGCGACGACAGGTTGGCTGCTCACCTCTACCGCACCGCGGCTGAGGCGCTCCAGGACGTGCGGTTCTAATGCGGAAGGGAGGTGGATCCATGCTGAAGGCAAAGCTCATCACGCTCGCGCTCACGTCGGCACCCCTCGCGCTCTTCGCGTGTCGGTTGGCGCTCGGCACCAAGTCGGGCGGCATGAACGACGGCGGTTCCTGGGCCTAAGGGCCCGGGTCCCGCCGCCGCGCGTGCACGCGCGGCGGGACCGTCTCGCCTTGGACGATTTGCCATGCACCGTGTCGCTTTGGGATACTCTCCTTGCTCAAGACTTTACAAAGGAAAGTAAGGAGACACAGCGATGGCACTCCAGCTTGGCGACACAGCACCGGACTTCGAAGCGGAGACGACGGAAGGCCGGATCTCGTTCCACGACTGGCTCGGCGATTCCTGGGCCGTCCTCTTCTCGCATCCCAAGGACTTCACGCCGATCTGCACGACGGAGCTCGGCTACCTCGCGAAGATCAAGCCCGATTTCGACAGCAGGAACGTCAAGATCATCGGGCTCTCGGTCGACCCGGTCGAGAACCACGAGAAGTGGGCGAAGGACATCGAGGAGACGCAGGGCACCGCTCCCAACTACCCGATGATCGGCGACGACGACTTCAACGTGTCGAAGCTGTACGGAATGCTGCCGGCGAGCACGTCGGGCGACCCGCTCGTGCGTACTCCCGCCGACAACCAGACCGTCCGCAACGTCTTCGTGATCGGCCCCGACAAGAAGATCAAGCTCGTTCTCGTCTATCCGATGACGACCGGCCGCAACTTCGACGAAGTCCTGCGCGTGATCGACTCGTTGCAGCTGACGGCGACGCACAAGGTTGCGACGCCCGCGCAGTGGCAGCAGGGCGACGACGTGATCATCGCCGGTTCGGTCTCGGACGACGAGGCGAAGGAGACGTATCCCGACGGCTGGGAGTCGCCGAAGCCCTACATCCGGATCGTCCCGCAGCCCGGAGTCAAGGCGAAGGTCTAGTCGCCGGCTAGAACGCCCCCGCGTACGCGTTGAGCGCAGGCTGGCCGCCGAGATGCGCGTACAGCACGCGTGATCCCGGCACGATCCGCCCGTCCCGCACGAGATCGACCAGGGCCGCCATCGACTTCCCCTCGTAGACGGGGTCGGTGAGCATGCCCTCGAGCCGTGCGCACAGGCGGATCGCGTCGAGGGTCTTCTCGTCCGGGATGCCGTACGTGCCGGCGTGCCACTCGTCGAGCAGGACGATCTCCTCGTCGCGAAGGGCGCGGCCAAGACCGATTGCGTCGGCCGTGCCGCGCGCGATGCGCGCGATCTGGTCCCACGTCTGCTGCACCGTCGCCGAGCCGTCGATCCCGAGCACGGTGTGTGCACGATCGTGCGCTGCAAAGCCGGCGATCATGCCGGCCTGCGTCGAGCCGGTCACCGAGCAGACGACGATGCGGTCGAACACGACACCGAGCTCGTGCTCCTGCGCGATCACCTCGTCGACCCAGCGCGCGAAGCCGAGGCCGCCGAGGGGATGGTCGGACGCGCCTGCCGGAATCGGGTACGGCCTGCCGCCCGCCGCCTCGACCGACGCGAGCGCCTCCTCCCAGCTCGGCCGGATGCGATGTCGAAGCCGGCGTCGCTCAGCCGCACGTCGGCGCCCATGATCCGCGAGAGGAGGATGTTGCCGACCTTGTCGTAGACCACGTCGGGCCACTCGACCCAGTGCTCCTGCACGAGAACACACTTCAGGCCGAGCTTCGCGGCAACCGCTGCGACCTGGCGCGTGTGGTTCGACTGCACGCCGCCGATCGAGACGAGCGTGTCGCAGCCCTGCGCGAGCGCGTCGGCGACGAGGTACTCGAGCTTGCGAACCTTGTTCCCACCGTACGCGAGCCCCGAGTTACAGTCCTCGCGTTTCGCCCAGATCTCCACGCCGCCGCCGAGGTGCTCGCTCAGGCGCTCGAGGCGGTGCACGGGAGACGGCCCGAACAAGAGCGGAGTGCGCGCGAAGTCGGCGAGGCTCATCAGGCGCCGGAGAGCGGCACGTCGCCGTTCTTCGCGCCTGCACGCTCGACGACGACTTGCGGCACGCGCGCATGCGGGCTCAGCCGCAGGCACATGCGCACGATCTCCGCGCAGTCCTCCGGCTGGATCATCTCGTCGCCGGGAATGCCCGACCACTCTGCCATCGGCGTGTCGACGAAGCCGGGGCAGATCGCGATGGCGCGCACGCCGTCGGCGTCCAGCTCCTCGTTCAGCGACCGCGTCAGCGAGATCACCGCGGCCTTCGTGGCTCCGTACGCGGAGAGACCCGGCGTCGGCAGCGTGCCGGCGATCGACGCGAGATTGACGATCCACCCGCGCGACTCGCGGAGCATGGGGATCGCCTTCTGCGTGACGAGGAAGAGCCCGCGCAGGTTGATGCCGATCGTCAGATCGAGATGTTTTGCCGGCAGCTGCTCGACCGTGCCGGCAATGCCGATCCCGGCGGAGTTGACGAGCATGTCGAGGCGGCCGAAGCGCTCGCGATGCTCGGCGACGAGACGCTCGCATGCCGCTTCGTCACCAACGTCGGTCGCGACGGCGACGGCGCCGAGCTCTTTCGCGGCGGCCTGAACCTTCTCCGGCCGCCGCGACGCGAGCGTCAGGTCGTAGCCCTCGTCCCGCAGCATGCGGGCAATCGCAAGACCGATGCCCGACGACCCGCCGGTGATGATCGCCGCGCGTTCCACGTGTCCTGTCTACAGGCCGCGGACAGTGGAGGTCAAGCGGCAACGAGCACGAACAACATGGCCGAGGGTGCCTTCACAGGTCCCTCCTCTCCCCAGGAGACGGCGGCTTCGGCCGCCGTCTCCGAGAAATAGAGTGACGGGATGAACTCGCCGACACTCACGGGTCTCACCGTCGGTGGCGGCTGCGCGGCGAAGTACTCGGCTGCGCGCCTGGAGGAGCTGCTCAAGGGTTTCGTGCCCGTCGAGGCCGAGAACCTGCTCGTCGGGCTCTCGCCTGCGGACGACGCGGCGGTCTACAAGCTCGACGACGAGCGCGCACTCGTGTTCACGGTCGACTTCTTCCCGCCGCTCGTCGACGACCCGGCGATTTTCGGGTGCATCGCGGCGACGAACGCGTTGAACGACGTCTTCGCGATGGGCGGCGTGCCGCTGCTCGCGCTCTCGATCGCGGCGTTCCCCGAGGAGTTGCCGAACGAGGTGCTCGCTGCGGTGTTTGCTGCAGCAGACGCGCAGGTGCGGGCTGCAGGTGCACTGCTCGCCGGCGGTCACACGATTCGCGACGCAGAGCCGAAGTACGGTCTCGCTGTCGTCGGCACCGTGCACCCCGACGGCATCTGGCCGAAGAGCGGCGCGCGGCCGGGCGACGCGGTCTTCCTCACAAAGCCGCTCGGCACCGGGCTCGTGCTCGCGGGGTACGGCAAGGGCATCGTCGGAGCAGCGGAGCACGACGAGGCGGTCCACTGGATGACGACGCTGAACGCCGCGGCGGCGGACGTGCTGCGCCCCTTCCGGCCGAATGCGGTGACGGACGTCACCGGCTTCGGGTTGTTCGGTCACGTGCACGAGACGGCAGAGCGCAGCGGCGTGCGCATTCGCATCGACGCGAGTGCGATGCCCGCGCTCGACGGCGCGCTGGAGGTCGCGCGCCAAGGCGTACGCACCGGCGGCGACCCGCGGAACCGGGACTTCGCCGCGCCACACCTGACGAGCGACGGCGTCGACGACGACCTGCTCGCGCTCGGCTACGACGCACAGACGGCGGGCGGGTTGCTGATCTCGCTCCCTGCCGACAAGGCGCTCTCGCTCGAAGCGGAGTTCCGGGCGCGCGAGCACTTCCTGCGGCGCATCGGATCCGTCGAGGACGGCGCCGGCGTCGTCGTCGGCTAGCCGCGATCTCCCGCATCTACACTCGGCCCATGCAGCTGGAGTCCGCCGAGCGGGCGCTCCCACGGCGGCGGGCCCTCGCGGTCTCACCGGTGGGCTTCCGCCGTGTCGCGCGTCTTGCGACCGTCGCGCTCGTCCTGATCGTCGCCACCGGCGCGACGGTCCGGCTCACCGGCTCCGGGCTCGGCTGTCCGCACTGGCCGGGCTGCCAGCCGACGGAGGTGCTGCCGAAGAGCTATCACTCGTACGTCGAGTTCTCGAATCGCGTCGTCGCGTTCTTCACGGTCGTCGCGACGCTCGTGCTCGCCGGCACGGCCTGGCGCACACGCGGGCTCTCGCGCCCCGTGAAGATCCTCGCGACACTCGTCTTCGCCGGAACGCTCGGGCAGGCGCCGCTCGGCGCGGTGACCGTCTACTACCACCTCAATCCGTGGCTCGTGATCTCGCACCTGCTGCTCTCGCTCGTCGTGCTCGGCCTCGGTGTCGTGGTGCTGCTCGAGGCGTCGCGGCTCGTTCGAGGCGGCGCAGGCCCGCTGCCGGCGCCCGTCCGCGGGGCCGGTGCCGCGCTGCTCGCGGCAATCGGCTTCCTCGTCTTCTCCGGCACGCTTGCGACTGCGGCGGGGCCGTACCCGGGAAGCTCCGGCGACTCGCGCGTGCATCGGCTCGGCGCGTTCCAGCCGTCGGTCGCGCTGCACGTGCGAGCCGTGGCGGCGTTCGGCATCGTGTTCCTCGGCCTCGCGGCCTGGGCGTGGCGCAACCGCGCGCAGTATCCATGGCTCGTCCGCGGTTGCGGCGGCCTGATCGGGATCCTCGCCGCGCAGATGGCGATCGGCGAGACGCAGTACCGCACGCAGCTTCCCTGGTGGCTCATCCTCGTGCACGTCACGGTCGCGGCGATCTTGTTCGCCTGGACGGCGGGTGTCGTCGCCCGCCTGTGGCGGCCGCTCGCAGCGGACGCGACGTAGACTGAGTCGATGTCGGAACTGAGCGTCTCGTTCCGGCCGACCCTCCGCCGGCCGGTGCTCATCGCAGCCTTCCGGGGCTGGAACGACGGCGGCCAGGGCGCGTCCCTCGGCGGCGCGTATCTCGCGAAGCAATGGGATGCGACGCGCTTCGCGGAGATCGACCCGGAGTCGTTCTACGACTTCCAGGCCACGCGGCCGCAGGTCTCGCTGATCGACGGGATCACGCGCCAGCTCGACTGGCCGGACAACGCGTTCTTCCACGCGCCGATCCCGGGGGCGGACCGCGACGCGATCCTGCTGCTCGGCGTCGAGCCGAACCTGCGCTGGAAGACGTTCACGAAGCTCGTGCTCGAGCTGGCAGAGGAGCTCGGCGTCGAGTTGCTCGTCACGCTCGGCTCGTTGCTCGCCGACGTCCCGCATACACGGCCGGCGCCGGTGACGGGCGCCGCGACCGATCCGGCGCTCGTCGCCGACCTCGGACTCGAGCCGTCGCGCTACGAGGGGCCGACCGGCATCGTCGGCGTCGTGCACGACTCGTGTCGCGACGCGGGTATTCCGTCGGTGAGCCTGTGGGCAGCCGTTCCGCATTACGTGTCGCTGGCGCCGAGCCCGCGCGCTGCGCTCGCGCTCGTGCGGCGCCTCGGTGAGCTGTTGCGCGTCGACATCGAGCTCGACGACCTCGAGCAGGCGTCCGAGGAGTACAGCGAGCAGGTCAGCGAGGCGGTGTCGACGGACGCGGAGACGGCGTCGTACGTCGAGGAGCTCGAGCGGCGCGTCGACATGCTCGAGGCCGCGGAGGAGCTTCCGTCCGGCGAGTCGCTCGCTGCCGAGCTGACGCGGTACCTACGCGAACGTGAAGAGCATGACGACGGCGACTGACGCTTCGCTTCGCTCGCTGCACGGGGGCAACCATGTTTCCCCCCGTGGGCCCCCTTCTTCGTGTACTCGCCGCCGACGTCTCACTGCTGCGCGGAGCAAGCTCCGCTCCGCGACGTTTCTCAGGCGGGGTCAACCGCGGCTGTTTCCGGCTGCGGTTCGGCTGTGACTGCGCCGTCCGCAGTCGTGGCCGCGGGCTTGCGCCGTCTGCGCCGCCGCTTCTTTGCGGGCGAGGCGCCGTCCACAGCCGCTTCTCCGGCCGGCGCGCTGCCGTTCTGCTCGCCGGCTGCCGCTCCGTCGGCGCCCGGCTTCTTCCGCTTGCGGCGGCGCCGGTTGCGGCTCGGCTGAGCCTTCGGCGCCGGCAGGTTCTCGGAGAGCGCGAGAGCGACGTCCTGGACGGTGCCGAGCTCTTCGCGCGCCTCCTCGATGAGCTTCGTCGCGCGTGGCGTGTAGCCCTCCGCGGAAGCGAGCAGCGCGACGCCGACTTCGATCGGCTGCTCGATCGCGACGCGGGCGAGCTTCGCCGCGTTCTCCTCGTGGCGATGACCGCGCGAGTTCGCGAGTGCGCCGAGCAGGCGCTTTGCCTCCGGGTACGCGGTCGACGCGCGGCGGTCCTGCACCTTGCGCGTCGTGCGGGCGAGCTTCCACGTCCAGCGGACGAGGATCTGATCGGGCGCGTCCGGTTTTGAATCGGCGATCGCGCGCAGCAGGATTCTGATTCCCGCGAGACGGTCCTTCTCCCACGTCGGCGCCTGGCTGACGAGCGTCACGAGATCGTCGAAGTCGGCGCGCTCGACACGCATCGAGACACGGTCTTGCAGCGCCATCGTGCGCAGGCGGCGGTTCGGGTTCTCGGCGGCGCACGTCGCGAGGAACTGCTCGAGCGCGCCTTTGCTCGCGCGGCCTTCGGTGAGCTTTTGGACGAACGACGCGCGCTCGTCGAAACGGATCTGGCGGCCCGCCATCGTCGCCCAGTAGCGCTGCTCGTCCTCGTCGAGGAAGCGCGGGTCGACACGCTGCCACTCGCGCTGGATCACTGCGACGCGGCGGCGCACGTCGGGCGTGACCGGCACGAGCCACGTCGCCGGTGTGAGGCGGCGGCGCGCGCGGCGCTGCGAGCGGCGGCGCGGCGCCGGCGTGACACGCGCACCCTCGCGATAGAAGTCGGCGTCGAGCAGCGAATGCAGCGAGACGACCCGCTCGTTGTGCGTCGCGCCCTTCGGGACGAAGTCGACGACGATGCCTGCTTCCTTGCGCGGATGAATGCGCATGATGCGGCCGATGCGCTGCTGGTAGACGCGCTTCGACGCGGTCGGTGCAAGGTGCATGCAGACGGTCGCGCGGGGAGAGTTCCAGCCCTCGGCGAGCAGCTGCGCGTTGATCAGCACGTTGATCTCTCCGCGCTCGTACGCGGCGAGCGTCTCCGCAAGACGTACCGGCGGCGTTCGTCCCGATACGGCTTCGGCCTTGATCCCGGTCGCCCGAAACTCCTGCGCGAGGTTGTACGCGTGGTCGACCCCGGCCGCGTAGACGATGCCAGGCGTGTTGTCGAAACGGTCGCGATAGAGGCTCGCTGCGGCCTGGTTCAACGCCTGGTGGTCGAGCGTTTTCGCGAGGAGCTCCTGGTCGAAGTCGCCGCCGACGATCGGCACGGAGTTGATCGCGGCGACCGGCGGCACGCGGAGGCAGCGCAGCGGCGCGATCAAGCCGCGTCGCGCGGCGTCCTGCAGCGGCAGGTCGTCGACCGAGGCGGGGAAGACGTCGGAGACCTGTTTGGCGATCAGCTGCTCGGTCGCCGTCATGCCGATGTACACGGGCTCCGGGAACGAGCGGATCGCGGCGGAGGTCTTCTCGCCGAGCGCCGTGTGCGCCTCGTCGCAGATCACGAGCTGGTACGCCTCGCGGCTGATCGTGTCGACGTGCCGGGCGAACCACGCGTAGGTCTGGATCGTCAGCGGGTCGCTGCGCAGCGGCTCCTTGCCGGCCTCGATCGCGGGGGTGAAGCGGCCGCCGTAGCCCTCGGTCGTGAGGTCGTTCGTGAACTGCGTGACGAGCAGCCGACGGTGCGTGAGGATGAGTACGCCGAGCGTGCGTGCCGCTTCGACGAAGCCCGCTGCTGCGATCGTCTTGCCGGAGGCGGTGGGATGGCGGAAGCGGTAGCGCCGAACCGCGCCGGGATCTTCCTTCGGCGCGTCCTCTTCCTCTTCGCCCTCTTCGTCCGGCTCGCCGTCGGCGTCGGGGGAGAGTGCGTCCTCCTCGTCGTCCTCGTCGACGTCGTCGTCCTCGATGGCGTGCCCGTTGCCGTTCAGCAATTCCTCGTCGTGGCGTTGCACCGCGGAGATCAGCTCGGTGAGCATGCCGGCGAGCGCGTCGATCTGGTGGCGTCGCAACGGCGTGCCGGACGCGGTGTGCGGCTCGGGGTCGGCGAGCACGCGCTCGAGCCCGAGCATCAGGGCGTAGCGCACCTTCCACTGCGAGCTCGGCTGTTTGAGGCCGGCATCGATCTCCGCATCGGCATCTTCGAGCGCGCGGTGCCGGGCGGTGCCGGGCGCGAGCGCGACGGCCGGATCCTCGCCTGCCCGGAGGAACGGCTCGTCCGCCCACGCTTCGGCGCGGGATGCCGCGGCGGTAAAAGGGTCCGCCGCCGAGAGAATCGTCGGCTGCTGAGTCGCTTCCTGCATGTGCGCAGCACAATCGTGTGCTGCAGGCTTCGAGAGGAGCGCGGTCGCGAGTGTTTCCCCTGGGCGACGGCGCTTCGGGAAGCATAGCGCCAGTTGGTGCATCGTCAACTGGCTTGGTTGCCCGGTTTACCGTGCTGGTCGTCGTCGCGGAGCGGAGCGTGCTCCGCGCAGCAGTGAGCCGCCGGCCGGGAGCACGAAGAAGAAGGGGGCCCACGGGGGAAACATGGTTTCCCCCGTGAAGCGAGCGAAGCGAAGCGTTAGCTGCCCATGCCCCCGAAGACGGCGAACGGGTTGCCGGGGACCGTCTCCCAGACGAGGCCGCTGCCGGGCTCGACCTCGCCGTGCACGCGGGCGGCGAGCGCCTCGCCGTCCTCCTTCGACGACACCCCGGCGATCAGGTAGCGCCAGCGGCGCTCGACGGCGTAGCCCTCTTGCTCGAGCCGGTCGGCCAGAGCGCGGGCGGCGGCGTGCGAGGGGCATTCGACCCGCACCTCCCAGGGAGCGACGCCGCGGTCGAGGGCGTCCTCCTCCCAGGTCTCCTCGTTGGGCTCGAGGTCCCAGCGCTCCTCGGCGTCGAGCCACCGCTCGACGGGGCTCGTGACGGCGGCGACGTCGAGGTCGCCGAGCTGCGCCTGGACGATCGTGCGCGCCTTCTCGGCCTCCGCTCGCGACGCTGCGTAGACGAACAGGTCGTCACCATCCCGTGATACCGCGAGCCGCCGCTCCTCGAGCTCCTGCGCCAGCTCGCCCGCTTCGTCGTTCAGCGCGAGGCCGAGCGTCTCCAGCAAGCCGCTCGCGTGCTCGTCGTCGATCTCGATCTTGATCCGGTAGTCGTCTCTTGCCACTTAGACCGGCATCTTGCCGTATTCGGCAAGGGTCGAACCCACGACCCGTTCCGAGATGCCGGTCTGGTCGAGATGCTTTGTGATCCCGCCGAGGAAGAACGGGTAGCCCGCGCCGAGGATGAGGCAGGCGTCGACGTCGGCTGCGGCCTCGACGACGCCCTCGTCGAGCAGGGAGCGGACCTCGTCGGCGATTGCTTCGAGGGCGTCCTCGCGGATCTCGTCGACCGTGCGGCGCGCGTTGCCGCGCACGACGATCTCGTCTTTTCCGTCCGCGTAGTTCGCGAGCGTCGGCGAGAGCGGGAAGCGGTCGGGGTAGGACGCGTGCAGGGTCTCGAGCACGTGGTTCGCGACGCGCGGTCCCACCATCTGGAGGAGCACCGACGGCGCCATCGGGAGGCCGAGCGAGAGCGCGGCGTCGTCGGTCTCCTCGACCGTGTTGCCGTTCTCGATCGCGTCCATCAGCACCGTAGTCATGCGCGTGAGCACGCGATTGACGACGAATGCCGGCGCGTCGGTGACGAGAACGCCGCGCTTCTTCAGCTTCTTGACCACGTCGAATGCGGTGACGAGCTGTTCGTCGGTCGTTTGCGACGTGCGCACGACCTCGACGAGTGGCAGCACCGCGACGGGATTGAAGAAATGCAGCCCGACGTCAGCCCCCATCGCCTCGACGGAGAGCGACGACGTGTTGGTCGCGAGGATCGCGTCGGGCGCGACCTTGCGAACCGCGGCGAACACGT
>JANMWV010000159.1:0-10737 GCA_031394165.1 Actinomycetes bacterium | reverse complement strand
CAGGCCCAGGTCGGCGACATGCGCGCTCGCGGGATGCGTGTCGCGCGCGAGCGACAGCCGGCCGACGATCGCGCCGTCGCTGCGCTCCGCGACGAAGACCGCGGCGTGCGGATACTTGCGCACGGCCTTCAGGTAGCGCCGCTCGTCGCCGACGCTGCGCCACTCGCCATCCGCCGAGACCGGAGACGTGGTGCGCGCTTACGCAGGTACTCCGATCTCGATCCGTTCACCGTCGAAGACGGCCGCTACTTCAAGCTCGCCGCCCAGCGCTTGGATGTACCGCTTCAAGGTGGACAGGTAGAGGTCACTCTGACTCTCGAGCTGTGACACACGCGCCTGAGAAGTGCCGAGCACCGCAGCAAGCTCTCCCTGGCTGAGATCACGATGCTCTCGGAGCTCGCCGAGTGCGAGAGCGTGCTCGATTGCCGCTTCCATCTCAGCAACACGCTGCGCGCGCTCAGGGTCAGCAGCGACTCGGCCGCTGAGCTCACTGAACTTACGGGTCTTGGGCATTGTGGGCTCCTTCGATCTCAATTTCGCGGAGATGCTCGTCGAAAAGCTCGTCCGCGATGGGCACCATTCGGTCGTACCAGTCGTTCCACTCACCACGCTTGTCGCCGCCGATGAGCAGGATCGCCGCCCGCCTCGGGTCGAAAGCGAACAAGATGCGGATGTCGCTCGCCGGTGTAATCAGTTCCTTCATGTTCGAATGACGCGACTGTTTGATCGTGTCGACCAACGGCCGGCCGAGTGCTGGACCGCGCCGAGCCAGAACATTCACCGCGGCCGCGATGGCCTCCTGATCGTCGTCGGCGAGGCCTTCCCACCACTCCGCGAATTGGTCGGTGTACTCAACTTCCCAGGACATAACGCAAGTCTTATAGTACAACAACAGCGTTATGTCGTCAAGCCCGGGCTCCGCGACGCATGCTCGGCCGGCTCAGCCGAGGACGTACGCCATCAGAATCGCATCCACATCCTCCCCAGCGCGCGAGTAGTGGCCCTTCCGGAACCCCTCGCGCTCGAAGCCGAAGCGTTCGTACAACTGGATCGCCGGCTCGTTCCAAGGAAACACGTGCAGCTCGAGCTTCCGCACGCCGCTCGACCTCGCCCACTCGACTGACGCTTCCATCAGCGCCTGCCCCACCCCCTGGCGCCGCGCATCCTTCGCGACCATCAGGCCCAGGTCGGCGACATGGGCGCTCGCGGGATGCGTGTCGCGCGCGAGCGACAGCCGGCCGACGATCGCGCCGTCGCTGCGCTCCGCGACGAACACCGCCGCGTGCGGATACTTGCGCACCGCCTTCAGGTACCTCCGCTCGTCGCCGACGCTGCGCCACTCTCCGTCCGCCGAGATCAGCCATGCTTCCGGCTCCGCGCTCACTTCTTCGGCCAACTGCGTCAGCGCTTCCGCGTCCGACGGATCGGCGGGGCGCACGATGAAGTCGCGCACCGTCACTCGACCACCACCCCCGCACCGCCGCGCCGCGGGTCGCCCGCTGCAGCGAGCACACCGTCCGCCAACACCTCGACCGCGCTGACGCCGCCGAAGTACAGGTTCCGCCGCCGGAAGCGGACGACGTCCCGGCCCGACGCTTCGAGCCGATCGGCCACCGCGGGATCCTCGCAGTGCGCGACGCCCTCTTCGATGTGGATCCGCGGCGCGTCCACCGCTTCCTCCACGCCCATTCCCGTTGCGATCACGTTGGCGACGACCTGCAGGACCGCGCCGCGCAGGCGCGCCGAGCCGGCCGAGCCGATCACGAGGCGCGGCGTTCCCGCTCGCAACACGAGCGACGGGGCCATCATCGACGTCAGCCTCGCACCCGGGCGCGCGCCCAGCACGAGATCGGCCTCGCCGAGCATGTTGTTCAGATGGATGCCCGTGCCGGGCACGACGACGCCACTGCCGGAACCCAGTGACGCCGAGAGCGACGCGGCGCTGCCGTTCGCATCGAGCACCGAGATGTGCGTCGTGCCCGACAACAATCGCTTCGCCAGACCGCCGCTGTACAACCCGCGCACGAACGCATCGCCGCGCACGGCGTCCTGCGCCTCCATCGCGGCGGCGATCGCTTCCGCGGTCGGGTCGGAAGCGCCGAGCGCGGCGAGGCCGAGCCCGATGAGCAGGCCGCCGCTCGACGGCGGCGGATTCGAGCGGAACTCGTGTCCGCGGTACGCCACGACGAGCGGCCGCCGCCGCACGACGCGATAGCCGGCGAGATCCTCGCGCGTCAGCGCCCCGCCTCCGGCCTGCACGTGCTCGACGATCGCTCCGGCCAACTCCCCGCGGTAGAGCAGCTCCGCCCCCTCCGCGCCGAGCCGCTCGAGCGTGTCACCGAGCTCCGGCACCGCGAACCGGTCGCCCGCCGCGAGCGCCCGCCCGCCGTACATCGCGTCGCCCTCGGGCGTATGCCGCAGCAACCCGTCCAGGATCCGGTGCAGATAGCCCTGCGCCGCCGTCAGCTCCACGCCCTCGCGCGCGAGCCGCGCGGCCGGCGCCACCAGGTCGGGCCAGGGAACGGTGCCCCACCGCCGGTGCGCCTGCTCCAGCCCGAGCGCCGTCCCCGGCACCGCCACCGCCGCCGCGCCCGTGTGGAACACCTGCTGCGTGTCGCCGTCGAAGTCGACCGGAATCGCCCGCAGCGCGCCCGTCGCCGCGGCGGCCGGCACGGTGACGAAGAAGTCCAGGAGCCGCGTCCGCCCGTCGCGGGCATCGTGGACGAGCATGAACCCGCCCCCGCCCGGCCCCGTCAGCGGGCTCTCGCACACCCACGAGGTGAACGCCGCCGCGATGCATGCATCCACGGCGTTCCCGCCCTCGCGGAGTACCGTGGCCCCCGCCGCCGCGGTCAGCGGATGGCCGGCTGCGATCGCGCCCCTCATGACCGGGAGCGTAGGCGTATCCAACCAACTATTCAGGTCGTTCTCAGTCTGAGTCGATAAGAAGGACTAGATGGGCTTCACCCTCCAGCAGATCCGACGCCGCCTCGGCACGCGCGGCATCGCCGCCGCCACGGCACTCCTCGTCGCACTCGTCGTCGCCGTCGCGACACCCGAGCTCCTCGGGAGGCGCGTGGCCGCCGCGTTCGGCGCGCTCGACAACGCGCACGCGCCCTGGCTCTGGCTCGCCGGTGTCGGCTTCGCCGTCTCCGTCGTCGCTGCGGCCGGCTCCTGGCGCTCTGCGATCGGCCTCTGCGACGGCCGCCTGACGCTGACCGATGCGTGCGCCCGCTACGGCGCCGGCTCGCTCGTCAACACCTTCGTCCCCGCGCGCGCCGGCGACGCCGTGCGCATCGGCCTCTTCTCGCGCGCGCTGCCCAACCGGGAGCGCCTGTGGACGACCGGCGGCGCGTTCGCGGCACTCGGCGCCGCCCGCGCGCCCGTGCTCGCCGCGCTCGTGATCGCCGGCGCTGCAGTCGGCGCCCTCCCCCTCTGGCCGCTGCTGATCGCGGTCGGAATGATCGTCGCCGCGGTCGCGGTCTCCCTCGTCGCCCGCCGCCGGAATCCCCAGCGCCGCGCATCGCACCTGCTCGACGCCTTCCGCGCCCTCGGACGCGAGCCGCTTGGCGCCGCCCGGCTCGTCGCCTGGATCGCCCTCTCCACCGCCGGCCGCCTCGCCGCCGCCACCGCCGTCGGCGCCTCCCTCGGGATCCACCACCCGCTCGCCGCCGCGATCGTGATCGTCCCCGCCCTCGACGTCGCCGGGATGATCCCGGTCACGCCCGGCAACATCGGCGTCACGAGCGCCGCGATCGCCGTCGCCTTCCAGTCCCAGGGCGTCTCCTTCACCAACGGCCTCGCCGCCGGGATCGCCTTCCATGCGGTGGAGACCGCCGTCGGGCTCATGTTCGGGCTCGGGAGCCTCGTCTGGCTCGCGCCCTACCGCACCCCAGGCCTGCGCCGCGTCGTCCTGCTCGCCTCCACCGCCAGCTGGGCCGTCGGGCTCGCGGGGGCCTTCAGCGCCACCGTGCTCGTTCCGCTCGTTTAGCTCTTCTGTTCATCTACGCTGCAGGTGTGACCCGGTAAGCTCGGGTCCCGTGAAAGCGGTGCGCGCACTCGTGGTCGTGTGCGCGCTCGCGTTGCTCCTCGCCGAGCACGCGGGCGCGCAGACGTCCTCGGACTTCGCGGGCCACCACCGGCAGATCTTTCGTGTCGTCGTCGTCCGCGACCTGAGCATCGCCGACCTGCCCCAGCTCGCTGCGGTGGGCGCCGTCGGGCTCGTCGTCCCGAATGCAGGCCCGCGTACGAGCGAAGCCGACGCGTTCGCCGGGATGGTGCGCGGTGTCCTCTACAACACGCGCCTCGCCTGGCCGCGGGCGGACGTCGTGCTGATCCATGTCGACAAGGCGCGCTCGATTCCGCTCGGCGGCCCCGCGATCGTGATCGGGCTGCCGCCGGAGCACCGTGTCGCGAACGACCGCCGCTACCCGATCGCCGTGATCGGCCGCGGCTACCACGGCCTGCTGCGCTCGAGCCTCACGCGCGTGCCCGGGGTCGTGTCGATCGCCGACGTCGCGCGCACTGCGCTGCAGACGCCGCACATGCTGCGCGCGCAGAAGGACGCGAACCCGGTGCGCACGCTCGACCGGCTCGAGTCGCACATCGTCGTCTCGCGCGACTCGACGATGGCCGCGTCGGTGCTCGTGCTGGGGCTGCTCGTCTTCTTCGCGCTGCTCCTCCCCGCGGGGGCACCCGCCGCGCTCGGTGCTGCGCTCGCCGCGAACCTCACGCTCGGCTGGCTGCTCGCCGGCTCGGCTGGACCGCGCGTCGCGCTGCTCGGCGCCTGCACCGTCGCAGGCGGCCTGCTCGGCGCGCGCTTGCTCCGTTCCGGGACTCGGCCCGGGTCGGGGACTGGGCTCGGACTGGCGCTCGTCGCGGTGATCGTGGGCTACGCGGCGACGATGGCCGTTCACCCGGAGGCGGTCTCGCTCGCGCCGATGGGGCCCGAGCTGACGAGCCGGTTCTTCGGCGTCTCGAACCTGCTGGAGACGCTGCTGCTCGGTCCCGCGCTGCTCGGCGCGTACCTGCTCGGCAAGCGCTACGGCCGGCTTGCGTTCGCCGCGGTCGCGCTGCTCTCGCTCGTCACCATCGCCGAGAACCAGCTCGGCGCGGACGGCGGCGGCGCGGTCGTCGTCGGCGTCGCGTTCGCGGTGCTCGCCGTCGCGATGTCGGGCGCCGGCTGGCGACTCGTCGTTCCCGCACTCGCCTTCGCCGCGCTCACGGTCTTCGTGCTGCTCGACCTCGACGCCGCCTCGAACAGCCCCGACCATCTGCGCGGCGCGATGCACGGCGGCATCAACGGCTTCGCGCACGTCGCGACCAACCGCGTGCCGCTTGCGTACACGCGCATGGTCGAGCAGTGGTGGCTGCTCGTTCCTGCGGTCGCGGCGCTGGTGATCGGCGTGCTCGCGGCGCGGTCGCGTCACGCGTCGGCGCTCGGGCTCTCGCTGCTCGCCGCGCTCGGCGCGTCGCTGCTCGTCAACGACTCGCCGGGGCCCGTGATGATCGCGGGGCTCGCCGTCGTGCTCGCGCTCGAGGGCGGCATCGTCCACCGCGGCCTGACGCTGCCGCTCGCGCGCCGCTTCGCCGCGCCGACCATCCCGCTACCGCAGCAGTCCTCGTGACACGCGCGCATCCACTCATGCGCGAAGCGCTGCTCTCGGCGGCCGCGGCGGCGACGATCGCTGCGCTGCTCGCCTGGCTCGGCCCGCCCGGCACCGACCTCGCCGCGCACGCGTATCAGCGCACGCTCTTCCTCGAGCACGGCTTCACGCTCTGGAACAACTTCTGGTACGCGGGCCGCTACAGCTTCGTCACGTACAGCCTGCTGTACTACCCGCTCGCTGCGGTGTTCGGGATCAAGCTGCTCGCCGTCGCGACGATCGCGCTCGCCTCGCTCGCGTTCGCCGTCGTCCTCTGGCGCGAGTGGGGGCCGATGACACGCTGGTCGAGCCGCAGCTTCGCCGTCGTGTGGGCCGGCATCGTGCTCTCCGCCGCGTTCCCGTTCGCGCTCGGGATCGCACTCGCGCTGCTCGGGATCTGGGCGCTCCAGTCCGGCGCACGCTGGCGCTTCGCCGCGCTCGCGGCACTGACGCTCGCGGCGAGCCCGCTCGCGTTCCTGCTGCTGGTCGTCGTACTCGCGGGAGTCGCGCTGGCGCGGCGCGGCTCGTGGAAGCAGAGCCGGCTGCCGGCCGCGGTGATCGCGGTCGCCGGGATCGGCGAGGTCGTCCTCTGGCGCCTGTTCCCCGACGGCGGCCGCTTCCCCTTCCATGCCGCCGACGTCGCCACGGGGATCGCCTTCTGCCTCGCCGGCATCGCATTCACCTGGCGCGTCGAGAGCGCGCGCGTGTTGCGCTACGTCTTCGCCGTGTACCTCGCGGCGATCCTCGCGTCGTACCTCGTGCCGTCGGAGCTCGGCGGCAACATCGCGCGACTCCGCTTCGCGGCGATCCCGCTCGCGATCCTCGTCTTCTCGCTGCGGCGCTGGCGGCCGCTCGTCGTCGGCATCGCCGTCGTCGCGCTGGCCGTCTCCTGGAACGCGACGCCGCTCGCCGCGAGCTTCATCAAGAACCGCGCCGACGTCACGACGAAGGAGACGACGTGGCCCGCTGCGATCATGTTTCTGCGCACGCACCTCGCACCGTCGTACCGCGTCGAAGCGGTCGACACCGCCGCGCACTGGCCCGCCGTCTACCTCGCCGACGCAGGCATCCCGATCGCGCGCGGCTGGTTCCGCCAGGACGACTTCCCCGAGAACCAGGTGCTCTACGGCAAGCTCGGCGCGGAGGCGTACCTGCATTGGCTGCGCGGGCTCGGGATCCGCTACGTCGTGCTGTCCGCCGCAGCGCCCGACTACAGCGCGAAGGGCGAGGCGAAGCTCATCCGCAGTGGGCGCGCCGGCCTCGTGCGCGTGTTTCGCACGCGGTCGCTGACGATCTTCGCGGTGCCGCACCCGCGGGCGATCGTCACCGGGCCTGCGCATCCCGTGCTCACGTCGCTCACCGGCTCACGCGTGCAGGTCGTCCTGCACCGCGGCGGGACCTACCGCATCGCTGTGCGCTGGAGCCCGTACTGGCGCGCGTCGAGTGGCTGTCTCACCGGCGGCAAGGACGGCATGCTGCGGCTCACGACGCGGCGCCCGCAGAACGTCGGGCTCGTGTTCCAGGTCGACGCGGCGCACGCGCTCGCACAACTCACGGGCGACCGCCCCGAGTGCACGCTGCCGAAGCGCTAGGCGATCTACACCCGACGGACGAGCTCGTCGAGCGACTTACGGTTCGCCTTCGCTGACCACTCCTCCACCGTGCGTGACTGCGGGTCGCGCGGCTTCTCGGGGTAGCCGAAGGAGAGAATCGCCTTCACCTCGCCGCCGCAGATGCGCGCGGCGGCCTCCGCGTCCGCAACGCCGTTCGGGCACGAGCCGACGCCGTCGTTCCAGGCGGCGAGCATCATGTTCTGCGCGCACCGGCCGACGTCCATGCCGAACGCGCCGCCGACGATCGCGACGACGAGCGTCGCGCCGAGCACGTTGCCGGGCGCGTAGACCGCGTCGGCGAGCTCCTCGCGCGCGGACTCGACGACGACGAACTCCCACAGCTGCGTGTTGCGCGAGCTGCCGGCAAGCCGGCCCGCGTCGAGGATGCGGTTGACGATCTCGTCAGGGATGGGCGTGTCGGCGTACGCGCGGACTTCCCGCTTGCTCGCGATGGCGAGCCAGGCGTCCACTTTAGTGCCCCACCCAGTAGAACACTTAGTTGCGGAGGAACGACGGGACGTCCATGTCGTCCCCGTCGTCGAAGCTGGGGCGCGGGGCGTTGGTCACGGTCTGCGGCGTGAAGAGCGGCCGGCGCGCGCGCGTACCGCGGCCGATGCCGGTGGCGACGACCGTGACCCACACCTGGCCGGCGAGCCGGTCGTCGACGGTCGCGCCGAAGATGATGTTCGTATCCTCGGTGGCGGCGCCGCGAATCACCTCGGCGGCCTCGTTCACCTCGACCAGCGTCATGTCGTCGCCGCCCGCGATCGAGAGCAGGATCCCGGTCGCGCCGGTGATCTCCTCGTCGATCAGCGGCGAGCGCAGCGCACGCTCGGCGGCTTCCTTCGCACGGTTCTCGCCGGTCGACGCGAAACCGATGCCCATCAGCGCCGTGCCGGAGTCGCTCATGATCGTGCGCACGTCCGCGAAGTCGAGGTTGATCAGGCCCGGCATCGTGATCAGGTCGGTGATGCCCTGCACGCCCTGGCGCAGCACGTCGTCGGCGACCTTGAACGCGTCGAGCATCGAGGTCGAGCGGTCGAGCACTTCGAGGAGGCGATCGTTCGGGATCACGATCGTCGTGTCGCACGCCGCGCGCAGCGCCTGCACGCCCTGCTCTGCCTGCGTGCGCCGCTTCGTCCCTTCGAACTTGAACGGCGTCGTGACGATGCCGACCGTGAGCGCGCCGAGGTCGCGCGCGATCTTCGCGATCACAGGCGCGGCGCCCGTGCCCGTGCCGCCGCCCTCGCCTGCGGCGACGAACACCATGTCCGAGCCGCGCAGCGCGTGCTTGAGCTGGTCGTAGCCCTCTTCCGCCGACGCACGCCCGATCGTCGGGTCGGCGCCCGAGCCGAGACCCTGCGTCAGCTCGCGGCCGATGTGGATCTTCACCGACGCGTCGCTCATGTGCAGCGCCTGGATGTCGGTGTTCACCGCGATGAACTCGACCTGGCCGATGCCCGCGTCGATCATCCGGTTGACGGCGTTGATGCCTGCGCCGCCGACGCCGATCACCTTGATCACGGCGAGGTACGCGCCGCTGTCGGGGTACGGCGCACGGTTGAGGCGCGCGGGCTGCTCCGGGAGCGGATCGGCATAGCGCGCCACAGCGGGAGGCTCGTGGCGAATCTGCGGCGGTGCGGGCGTCGCCGGCGGCGGCGTGTAGCGCGGCGGCGGCGGCTCGTGCCGGATCTGCGGCGGCTGCGGCTCCGGGCTGGGCGGCAACGGCGGCGGCGGGCCGGGAGAGGGCGGCAGCACCGGATCGGGCGCCGGGGCGGGCGTCGGGTCGGGCCTGGGCGTCGGCGGTGCCGGAATCTCCGCGCGCGAGGCCTCCTCCCAGCTCGGGACGTGCTCCACCGTGCGCTCCTCGGGCTCGGTCTCCGGGATCGCTACCTGGGCGTGCTCCTGCGCGGGTGGCTGCTCGCCACCCTCCGCCTGGCGCTGCGCGGCCTCCGTTGCCCGGAAGAGCTCCGCGAGCGGGCCCTCACGCATGCTGGCGCGCCGACGCGCCATCGAGAACCTCCTTGGCGAGGTCGCGGTACATGCTCGCGGCCTCCCCGCTCGGGTCGTACTTCAACACCGACATCCCCTTCACGGGAGCCTCCGCATACCGCACAGTCTTACGGATCTTCGTCTGCAGTACGAGGTCGCCGAAGTTCTCCTTGAGGATCTCGACCGCTTCCCGCGAGTGCAGCAGGCGCTTGTCGAACATCGTCGCGAGGATCCCCTGGATCTCGACCTGCGGATTGAGATTCTCGCGGATCATCGAAAGCGTATTCTCGAGCTGCACGAGGCCGCGCAGCGAGAGGTACTCGCACTGCACCGGCACGATCACGCCGTTGGCCGCGACGAACGCGTTGATCGTCAGCAGGCCGAGCGACGGCGGCGTGTCGATGAGGATGTAGTCGTACTTCTCGCGCACCTCGACGAGCGCCTTCTCGAGGGCGCGCTCGCGGCCGATCATCGAGGAGAGCGCGAGCTCGGCGCCGGCCAGGTCGATCGAGGCGACGCCGACGTCGATCTCGTGCGTGCGGATGATCTCGGAGATCGGCAGCCGGTGGACGAGCACGTCGAACATCGAGCGCTCGATCTCGTCCGGGTTCCAACCCTGGGACATCGTCAGGTTGCCCTGCGGATCGAGGTCGATCGCCAGCACCCGCATCCCTTTTTCGGCCAGCGCGACGCCAAGGTTCAGCGTGGTGGTCGTCTTGGCGACGCCACCTTTCTGGTTGGCGAACACAATGATCTTGGCCAGCGTAGGACCCCTATCCATCCTCGCCCGCGTGTGCGGGCGTGGTAGCAAACGCGTGAGCGCCATCGTCGCTCACCTTTCGGATCACGCTAGCAGTCTCCTTCTCGCGCGCCGCAACGCGCGGCGCCGGATAGGTTCCGCCCATGGACCGCAAGTGGCGCGCCCTGATCATCGTCTGCGTAGCCATTTTCATGCTCCTGCTGGACATCACCGTAGTCAACGTCGCCCTGCCGGATATCCAGAGGGAGCTCCACGCCTCCTTCACCGACCTCCAGTGGGTCGTCGACGCGTACGCCTTGATGCTCGCCACGACGGTGCTGAACGCCGGGACGCTGGGCGACCTGCTCGGGCGGAAGCGGGTCTTCGTCATCGGCGTCGGGCTCTTCACCGCCGCGTCGGCGGCCTGCGGCGCGGCCAACTCGCCGCTCTTCCTCAACCTGGCCCGCGGTGCTCAGGGCATCGGCGGGGCGATCATGTTCGCGGTCTCGCTCGCCATCCTCTCGCAGGAGTTCCACGGCAAGGAGCGCGGCACCGCCTTCGGGATCTGGGGCGCCACGATCGGCGCCGCCGCCGCGATCGGGCCGCTCGTCGGCGGCGCGCTGACGACGTGGCTCGGCTGGCGCTGGATCTTCTTCGTCAACCTGCCGATCGGCGCGATCTGCATCGTGGGTGCGATCCGCGTGCTGCACGAGTCGCGCAACGAGGAGCACGGCGGCTTCGACCTGCC
>JANMWV010000150.1:0-1903 GCA_031394165.1 Actinomycetes bacterium | reverse complement strand
CTGCGGCTGCCGAGGGTCGCCAACTCTTAAGCCAGGCTCATCTCCGGCTGATGCACTACGTGGGCTGCATCGCGTTCCCTCCCAACGACCGGCAACCCTTCAATCGTTCGGCGTCTTCCTCGTCCCTGGGGAAGGCGCCGGGCGAGCCGGTCAGCCGCGGAGCCGACGAAGGGCGGCGAGCGCGTCGTCGAACGAGCTCACGACCTCGCCGCCGGTCGCCTCGATGCAGCCCTCGACGAAGAGGTTCAGGCCACTGCTCTCGCCGCGCGAGCCGCGCAGGTCGGTGAGCAGCCCGACGACGCCCTTCTTCGTCGGGTCCGACTGCATCAGCGCGTAGAAGATCCCGATCTCGCACGCAGTGCCGTCGTCGACCGTCGGCCCGTCGAGCAGTGCGAGCACGGCGTGTGCGGAGCGCACCCCGTCGATGTCCTTTCCGAAGATCCAAGCTGCCGTGGTGTCGGACTGCGCGAGCTCGTGCTCGTGCGGCACGAAGACTTCGAAGTCGTCGGCGCGCAGCTGCGCTGCGCACTCGTCGATGTAGCCACGCTCGTACGGTGTGAACAAGGGACCCGCGAAGTAGATACGCATGTGCGCAGCCTACGGGCGGCGCGCAACTAGCGGCGGCGGCGACGAAACAGCCCGGGGCGCCCCGCGAGCTCGCTGTCGTCCTCGCCCTCGGGCTCGAGCTCGGACACTGGCACGGGCTCGCCGGGCTCGCCGTTCATGCCCTGCTCCCAAGGATCGGTCTGCTCGGCGTCGATCGGCTCGGCGTCGATCGGCTCGGCATCGACCGGCACCGACGCCGCTTCGACCTCCTCGGCGGACGCGACGAACGTCAGCGCCTCGACAAACGGCGGCGGCTCGCCCTCGTCGGCGGGCGCCAGGAATCCGAGGGGCGGCGGTACGAAGCGGCCGCGACCGGCGAGCCATTCCACGAGCGCGACGATCACGAACGCCGAGGCCATCAGCGCGACGATCACGGCCGGCCGGAGATGCGCGACCGCGGCGATCACCGCAACGGCGACGATCAGCGCCACCTCGGCGGCGAGGCGGAGGACGACGGCCGGGAGCTCGAAGCGTCGCAGCTCATAGGGTTGCGGCGTCGTACCCCACGCAGGCTCGGCCCGGCCGACGCCGAGCGCACGCAGGGCGCGCAGATCGTTCCGCAGCGCGTCGGCGTCACGCCGGAAGACCTCGACCGCCTCGAGCGCGCGCAGCGAGGCGTCGAGCTGCGCGGCGTGGCGGTAGAACGAGTCGAACGCCAGCCGCACCGCTTCCGGGTCGTACCCCTGCACGGCGCTGGGCAGGTCTTCGATCCGCGGCAGCGGACCGGGCATCCCGTCTGGAGAAGGCCAGGCGTCCTGCGTCATCGGCATCAGTATGCGGGAGTTCAGCGCAGCAATGAGAGTTCCTGGGGGTACTGGGGCAGGACGTCACCCGGTACCTCCACCCAGTCGCCCGGCCGCAGCGGCACGACGACCCGGATCCGGCCGCCGCGCACGAAGCCGACCCGGTCGGGGCCGAGCTCGAGTGGCTCGTAGGCGCCGAAGAACGCCTCCGGATACTCCGCGCGCAGGTGGAGGACGCGGCGGATGAGATGGAACTTCAGCGTCTCCCTCCGGGGCGCCGTCTGCTCCGCAGCGCGGTACGCACGCTGCCAGTCGACGCCGCGGCGGTTGTCGGGGTCGACGAGGTTCAGCGACCAGAACGCGTCGCCCTGGTAGATGTCCGGCAGGCCCGGCGAGGTGAGCCGCAGCAGCAGCGCGCCGAGCGATGCGTGCTCGCCGGCGAGCATCACCTCGTGCGCGAAGGGCTCGAAGTCGTCGAGGAACTCTCGGTTGTCGTACAGCGAGCGGACGAATTGCTTCACGCGCGTCTCGTGCGTCTCGTCGGGCTCGATCCA
>JANMWV010000136.1:0-2162 GCA_031394165.1 Actinomycetes bacterium | reverse complement strand
TCATGGCGTCGGGCCGCGCGAGGTTCGTCATCGTCTGGACGCACTGCAGCACCGAGCCGCGCAGGTCGAGCTCGGCCTCCTGCTGCGAGAAGTACGCGGGCGCGACGCCGTGGCCGAGCTGGATCTTTCCCTTCGCCGCGTCGCGGCGGCCGAGCAGCGTCTCGAGCAGCGTCGTCTTGCCGGAGCCGTTCGGCCCGACGAGCGCGACGTGCTCGCCGCGCTCGAGCGCGAAGGTCGCGCCGCGCAGCAGCTCGCGCTCGCCGATGCGCACGTCGACCCCTTCGACCTCGACGACAGTGCGGCCGCTGCGCGGCGGCTTCAGGAACTCGAACCCGAGCGTGCGCGTGCGGCGCGAGAGGAGCGCGACCTCGTCCGCCGCCTGCCGGCGCTCGTTCTGGAGGCGCTGGATCTGCGTCACCTTCGCCTGCGCCTGCTTCGCCTTGTCCTTCTTCGCGCGGAAGCGCTCGACGAAGCGCTCGAGCCGCTCGATGTCGCCTGCGACGCGCGCCACCTCCTTCTGCGCGTGCAGCGCGCGTGCCGCCTTCTCGCGGCGCCACGCGTGCCAGGGCCCGGGAAAGAACGTGCCGCGCCCCGCGACGACCTCCATCGTCGCCGTCGTCACCGCCTCGAGGAACCAGCGGTCGTGTGCGACGAGGATCACCGCGGCGTCGAGCGCCAGGAGCTCCTTCTCGAGCCACTCGAGGCTCGCGACGTCGAGATGGTTCGTCGGCTCGTCGAGCAGCAGCAGGTCGGGGTCGCCGCCGAGCGCGCGCGCCAGCGACGCGCGCGTCAGCTCGCCGCCCGAGAACGTGCGCAGCTGCCGGTCGAGGCTCTCGTCGGCGAAGCCGAGCCCGCGCACGACGGACGTCGCGTGATCGCGCCAGCCGTAGCCGCCCGCGTGCTCGAGCCGGGCCTGCGCCGTGGAGTAGCGGTTCATCGTCGCCTGGTCGTGGACGCCGCGCGCCATCGCCTGTTCGAGCTCCGTCAGCTCCTCTTCGAGGCGGACGAGGTCGCGGGCGCCGGAGAGCACGTACTCGCGCAGCGTCAGGTCGCGCTCCACCGGCGGCCGCTGGTCGTGCAGCGCGACGCGCGTCCCCTTCTCGAACGAGACCTGGCCGCCCTGCTTGTCGGTCTCGCCGGCGAGGATCCGCAGCAGGGTCGTCTTGCCGGCGCCGTTCGGCCCGGAGAGCGCGACGCGGTCGCGCCGCTCGACGCTGAAGGAGACCCCGTCGAAGAGCAAATTGCCGGCGAACTCCTTGCGGAGGTTGGATGCGATCACGACTGCCACGCCACCCAGATTAGTTCGGCGCAGTTAGATTCGGATCCGTACCGGCCGCGGAATGCCTGGGCGGGCGCATATCGTTCGGCGCGGCAGCAGCGTCTCTGACGAGGAGCTTCGTGGCGAAGACGGACATCGAACAGCGCTCGATCAACACCATCCGGACGCTGGCGATGGACGCCGTGCAGCAGGCGAACGCCGGCCATCCCGGCACGGCGATGGCGCTCGCGCCGCTCGCGTACCTCCTCTACGGCGAGGTGATGGAGCACAATCCGGCGAACCCGCACTGGCGCGACCGCGACCGGTTCGTCCTCTCGGCCGGGCACGCGTGCATCCTCCAGTACGCGGCGCTGCACCTCGCGGGCTACAACCTCTCGCTCGAGGAGCTGAAGCGGTTTCGGCAGTGGGAATCGCTCACGCCCGGGCATCCCGAGGTGCACCACACGCCGGGCGTCGAGGCAACGACAGGCCCGCTCGGGCAGGGATTTGCGAACGGCGTCGGCTTCGCGATCGCGGAGCGCTTCCTCGCCGAGCTCTACAACCGGCCGTACGACGAGATCGTCGACCACCGCGTCTACTGCATCTGCTCCGACGGCGACCTGATGGAGGGCGTCTCGAACGAGGCCGCGTCGATCGCCGGCACGCTCGGCCTCGGCAAGCTCGTCTATTTCTACGACGACAACCACATCACGATCGACGGCACGACGAGGATCTCGTTCACCGAGGACCGCAACGCGCGCTTCGTCGCGCAGGGCTGGCACGTGCAGCAGGTCGACGACGCGAACGATCTCGGCGCGCTGCGCAAGGCGATCAAGGCCGCGCAGGCCGAGACGGCGAGGCCGTCGCTGATCGTCGTCCGCTCGCACATCGGCTACGGCGCGCC
>JANMWV010000088.1:0-6117 GCA_031394165.1 Actinomycetes bacterium | reverse complement strand
CGCCGGCCGTACCGCTCGAGCAGCCTCCGCAGCTCGGGCCCGGCGGCCAGCGCGAGCACAAGGTTCCCTGTCGCGTGCGCGACGTCGAAGGGCAGTCCGGTCGCCTGTCGGGCGATGAACGACGACCACGTATGCGGATAGAAGCCGTACCAGTTCCACACGTCGAGCACGAAGCCGAATGCGAAGCCCAACAGGCAGCAGACGATCGCGAACGGGATCCGCCGGCGCAGCAGTGGTGCGGCGAGCGCGCCGACCGCACCACAGCCGCCCCAGGCGAGCATCTGCCACGGCGTCCACAGACCCTGTCCGAGGAAGAAGTTCGAGACAAAGGCCGCCGACGCGCCGACACCGATGCCCGCGCGCGCGCCGAGCGCGACGCCCGTCGCGACGACGATCACCGTCACCGGCTGCACGTCGGGCACGGGTGCCATCAGCACGCGGCCCGCAGCCGCAGCGGCGGCGAGCGTCGCGATCACAGTCACTTCCTTCGCCGACTGCGGACCTCCGTCGAGCCACGTCGCCGCTCCGGCGAGCAACGCGATCGCGGCGAGCAACAGCGCAAGCGCGGAGGCGTGAGTCGCGAACGCGACGGCCGCCGCCGCTCCGAGCGTCACGACGAAGGCGATGCGCGCGACGCTGCTACGCATGCACGTGCTCCCGTTTCGATGCGAGCGAGACCTCTCGGTCGGCGACGGCACGCGCGAACGCAACATCGTGTGTGACGACGAGCGTCGCCCGCTCACGCGCTTGCGCACGGAGCAGCAGCGCGAGCTCGGCCTTCCGCTCGGGATCGATGCCGCGTGTCGGCTCGTCGAGCACCAGCAGGTCGGGCTCCGTCACGAGCACCGTCGCGAGCGCGAGCCGTTCACGCTCCCCGCTCGAGAGATCGCGAGGATGCCGCTCTTCGCAGCCGGCGAGCCCCACGTCGGCGAGCATGCGCCGCGCGCGCGCCAGATCCGCGCCGAGCGCGACCTCCTCCACCGCGCGCTCGCGCACGAGGTAGTGCCCCGGATCCTGGAGCAGGAGCGTCGCGCGGCCCGCGAGCGTGACACAGCCGGCCAGCGGCTCGAGCAGACCGACGGCGAGCTTCGCCAGCGTCGACTTGCCCGAGCCGTTCGGGCCTGTCAGCGCGACGACCTCGCCGCGACGCAACTCGAGCGACGCGCCGTCGAGCACGACCGGCCCACCGCCGTACGCGAAGGTCACACCGTGCACGCTGCAGACGACGTCGCGCGGCGCCCGCGGCGAAGGGCTGGTCGCCTCGTCGATCCACGCGGGGCGATGCTCGCCGAGCCACGCGACGGCCTCGTCTCGGGGCGCATCGAGCAGCACACGCCCTGCCTCGAGGAAGATGACGCGGTCGGCATGAGACAGCGCGAATGCAGGGCGTTGCTCGGAGACGACGACCGCAGCGTCGCTCTCGATGGCGCGCGCAAAGAACGCCTCGGCGCTTTCCGGGTCGAGCTGCGAGGTCGGCTCGTCGAGCAGCAGAAGCCGCGGCTCGAGCGCGAGCGCCGACGCGAGGCAGACGCGCTGGAGCTCACCGCCCGACAGCTCCGTGACGCGGCGTCCCGCGAGCTGCGCTGCGCCGACGGCGGCGAGTGCGTCGCCGACGCGTGCGGCGATCTCGCCCGCCGGGGTGCCGACGTTCTCCAGCCCGAACGCGACCTCCGCCTCGACACGGCCGAGCACGACCTGGTCCTCGGGGTCCTGGAAGACCGTGGCCACCGTCCCCGCGAGCTCGGCAGGCCTCGTGCTGCGCGTGTCGCGGCCGGCGACCTCGACGCGTCCCTCGAAGCGGCCGCCGTGGAACCACGGCACGAGCCCGGCGAGCGCGCGGAGCACCGTCGACTTGCCGGAGCCCGACGGCCCGAGCAGGAGCAGTACCTCGCCCGGCTCGACGGCGAGCGTCACGTCGTCGAGCGCGAGCCCGCCGTCGGGATACGAGAACGACAGGCCGGTGAGCGACGCTAGAGCCACAACGCTCCCGCAACGGTCGCGACGACCGCAACGGCGATCGCGAACGCGTCGACGGCGCGCCACGGCGGCGCAGGCATCCGTGTGCGTCCCGGGCGGCCGAAGCCGCGCGCTTCCATCGCCTCGGCGAGGTTGAGCCCGCGTTCGAGCGAGCCGGCGAGCAGCGGCGAGAGCAGCGCCGCGTGCCCGTGCAGGCCGCTGGGTGCGAGGCCGCGCCCGCGGAGCGCCTCGACGAGCCCGCGTGCGTCGCGTTCGAGCGTCGGCACGAGCCGGGTCGCGAGCGCTGCGGCAAGCACCGAGCGGCGCGCAGTCGCGGCCGCGATCAGCCGGTCGTGATCGAGCAGCAGCGCATACACGGCGAAGGCGAGCCCGACTGCGGCGAGGCGCAGCGCATTCAGGCCTGCGAGCTGCAGTTCCTCCGTGGTCACGTCGAGCGTGCCGAGCACCGGCACGCGCGGGCCCTCCCACAGCACGTGGTAGCCCGTCGACTGCAGGAGAGGCGAGAGCAGGAAGACGAACCCGGCGCTGTAGAGCGTTCCCCAGAGATACGGCTTCGCTCGCCGCCCTGCACGGAGGCAGACGCCGAGCAGCAGCACGACGAGCACGCCGAGCGCCGGCAGCCTGTGTGCGAGCAGGGCGCCCGCGCAGACGCCTGCGAGCAGAACGGCGGCGGCCGTCGGCCTCACGGCAGCCGGTACCGGTGGCGGTAGGACGACGGGTCGCGCAGCAGGCGCGCGGGATCGCCGGTGTAGACGGCGTGCACCGCGCCGTCCGCCCACTCGGCCGTGAAGCTCGTGGCGCCGCCCGGGCGGATCGTCAGCGTGTTGATGCTTCCGGTCACGAACGTGGTCGCCGGTGGGGCGATACGCGCCGCGTGTACGAGCCGCGCGATGCGCCGTACGTCGGGTGTCTGCGGCCCGAGCACGATCGTCGTGCGCACCTTGCCGTCGTAGCCGTGCACGAACGGCTCCGGGAACGCGCCGACGACCGCCGGCACGCTCATGCCGTAGGTGCCCCAGTCTCGGTAGTCCCACCACGCGACGTCACCGTCGCGCAGCCGGTAGTCGGCGGCGCTGCGGTCGCCCTCGATTCCGTTCACGTAGAAGAACCAGTCGTGCCGGTCGTCGATCGAGCCCGAGAGCCCGGCGACCGACTGGACGAAATGCCCGCCGTAGCGGGTCGACACGGTCGTGCTCCGCTCGAGCGCCTGCAGCACGCTCTCGCCCGCGGGCACGGTTCGCGCCAGCAGCATCGTCCGGCCCTCGTCGCGCGTCACCCAAAGCGTGGCGGTGCCGTGACCTGCGCCGCCGCCGCCGCAGCCCGCGAGGAGCGCGACGGCGGCGACGGCGAGAACGGATCGGATCACGGCAGCCGGTTCGACCGGACGGCGCCGGGCGCGCTCGCCCAGACGAGCCCGTGTGGCTGCTTCGGGCAGATGTGCCCGGCCGCGGCCGGGATCGTCTTGCCGCCGATGTGGAACACGAGCCCGGCCGGCACCTTCTGCGCGCCCGTGTCGTCGGCGCCGGTGGCGGCGTAGCAGCCCGGCGCCGTCGGCTTCAGCACGAGCGTCCGCGGGCCGCCCGCCGACCCGAACGTCGCGTAGTACCACTCCACGACGTCGCCGTCTTTCAGCTGCACCTGGTCGGCGCCGACGGGCGGCGAGACGCCGTTCACCTTGAACACCCAGCCCGCGTCGCCCGAGCCGCCGTAGAGGCCGACCTGGTCGATGTAGTTGCCGAACGACGACGCCGTCAGGTGGTAATAGAGCTCGCCGGCCTTGGCGGCAGCCTGCAACGCCTCGAGCGGCGTCGTCGCGAAGACGCGCGGCTCGGTCGGGCCGAAGAGCGTGAGCGTCTTGCCTTCGACCCGGATGTGGACGAGCGCAGCGGTGGCAAACGGCACCACCGCCAGGGCCGCGACGAGCGCGGCAACGACAATGAGAGAACGGCGAAGCACGTCGAATCCTCCTTCCGCGAGGGGTTCGGGTTTCGCGGCGGGCGACAGGTCTTCTGACTCGGGGCTCCCTTCCCCACCGCCTTCCCGAGCGTCGTGCCGCTCAGTGGCATCTGGTGGCGAAGCGTCTCCCCTTACAGCGGCGGGACCGTCCCGGCTTTGCACCGGAGTTCCCTTACCGCTCGCCGGTTTGAGGGCGCGAGTCTAGCATCGGCTGCGATGCACGCTCTCGCGATCGAGCTCGACGCCGTCCTCGCGGACACCCGGCCGCTGTGGAACGACTGGCTCGAGGACGCCGCACGGCGCGCGCACGTCGAGCTCGACGTGCCGGACGACCGCGTCGCGGCCGCGGCGGTGCTCGACGAGCGGCTCGGCGACTGGCGACCTCTACTCGAGCGATTTGCCGCCGACCGCGGGCCCGTGCACTTCCGCCCGCACGGCGATACGGGCGCGTTGCTCCGCCGGCTGCAGGCGGCCGGCGCGCGCATCGGCGTGTTCACGGACGCCCCGCGCGAGCTTGCGGACGTCGCCCTCGCTCACGTGGGCGCGACGCGACGGATCGAGACCGTTGGGACGCTCGACGAGGTGCTCGGCACGCTTGGAGACGGCGCGACGGTCATCCGCACCCGCGACGAGCTCGGGGAAGCTGCAGCGGTCTACCATTCGGAGCACTGACGCTTCGCTTCACGGGGGAAACCATGTTTCCCCCGTGGACCCCCGCGACGGAAGAGTGCGCGATCGGGGCATGTCCGAACGACTGCCTGGCAAGAAGCCGGGACCTGGTCCGGACCAGGTCCGAGCCTGCGGCACACGCGTCGCGCGTGTACGAGGTCCAACTGCAAAAAAGCGGCTTGGTTGAGCCAAAACGAACGCTAGTCCTACGAATCGGGACCAGGTCCGGACCAGGTCCCGATTTCAGCGGAGCTGGTAGAGGACGCCGTTCGTACTGACGGCGTACAGCTCGCCGTTCGCGTCCTCGCCGAACGACGAGAGGTTGGCGATCTTGCTGCCCGTCTCTGCCGGCGCGGACTTCCGGCCTACGCCGGCGACGAAGCTCCAGATCGTGCCGCTGCAGTAGTCGCCGAAGAAGTAGCGCCCCTTCGCGGCCGCGACGCTCGCGCCACGGTAGACGTAGCCGCCCGTGATCGAGCAGCCGTCGGAGTGCGAGTAGACCCACTGCGGGAAGACGAGGTCGCCCTTGTGCACGAGCGGCTTGTTGGGATCGAACGTCGAGCGGCCCTCGTAGCGGCTCCAGCCGTAGTTCGCGAGCTGGCCGAGGCGCGCGGCGGCGCGGTAGTCGACCTCCTCCCAGCTGCTCTGGCCGACGTCACCGATCCAGAGGTCGCCCGTCTGGCGGTCGAACGAGAAACGCCACGGATTGCGAAGCCCGAACCCGACGATCTGCCACGCGGAGCCGCCGCGCGTCGGGTTGATGCGCAGCAGCTTGCCCAGACGAACGCTGAGGTTCTGCGCACGGTTCTCGGGATCGCCGCCCGAGCCACCGTCGCCCATGCCGACGTAGAGATAGCCCGACCTGTCGAACTCCAGCTGACCACCGTTGTGATTCTCGTACGGCTGCTTGACGAAGAGCAGCTGTCGCGCACTTCCGGGCAGGCCCACACCGTTTGCCGACTTGAACTCGACGACGCGCGTGTCGCCGTTCGTGTCGGTGTAGTCGACGTAGAAGCGGTGATTCTGCGTGTAGGCCGGATGAAACGCGACCGACAGGAGCCCTTGCTCGCCGCCGCTGCGGATCCGGCTGCGAATGTCGAGGAACGTGCCGGTCACCTGCCCGCCCTTGACGATCTTGATCGCGCCCTGCTGCTCGACGACGTACAGCGTCGAGGGATCGCCCGGTGCGGACGCCACGTCCACGGGCGACGTGAGGCCGCTCAGCACCTGCTGGAACGAGAAGGCAGAGCTGCGTGCCGAGCCTGCGCCCGCCCACACACCGAGCGCGAGCGCGACGACCGCCGCGCTCGCCAGGGTCACACGGTTCTTGCTCACGAAGGCTAAGACGCCGGCCAATGGAAAAGCTTGCTCGCCTAGCGGTTCAGCAAAACTTTTCGGAGCTCGTCTTCCTTACCGGGCTCGAGGATCGCGAGCACCTGATCGCCGACCTCGAGCGTCGTTGCGCCGACCGCGATCTCCGCCTGGCCGTTGCGCATCACGGAGATGAGGCGCGCT
>JANMWV010000223.1:0-2381 GCA_031394165.1 Actinomycetes bacterium | reverse complement strand
GAAGGTCGCGTGGCGCGGATCGGCGCGTCTAGCAAGCGCGTACACGAACGAGAACTTGGGGAGCATCTTCGCAAGCAGGAGCGCGCCGAGCAGCCCCAGGTTCGCCACGACGGCGCCGAGCGAGACATTCATCCCGCCTTTCACGAAGAAGAACGGAGTCAGGAACGCGAACGCTACGACACGAAGCCGCTTCTGCTCCTCTCGATGCTCGCGGTAATGGCGGCTCATGACGAGCCCGAGCACGAACGCAGGCAGCACGGCGTGCCCGTTCGACGCATTGGCGAGCACTATGAGCACCAGCAGGAACACGAACACGAGCTTGATCTCGGGCTCGATGACACGGTCGCCGTATCGCCCGAAGAACCACGGGGCAATCCGCGGCAGCGCGAGCACGAAGACGACCGACACGACGAGGAAGACAGGAAACCAGGCGTTCGGCTTGATGAAGATCGCCGACAGTGCGACCGCGGTGCAGAGGTCGGTGACGAACGTGGCGCTCATCAGGAGCTTTCCGACATTCGTATCGGTGAGACCGCGTTCGACGAGCACCGCGTAGACGACAGCGAGCGACGTCGTCGACAGCGCGGTTCCCGCGATCAACGAGGCACGCGTCGACCAGTCGAGGAGGAAGAGCGCGACCGCCGACGCGATCACGAACGGCCCCAGGAACGAGATGACACCGATGCCGACGGACGCGCCGAGGCGGCGGCGCATGTACGCCGGATCCACCTCCATGCCGGCGAGGAAGGTCAGCACGATCGACCCGAACGACGCGATGAAATCGAGCCATTGCTGGGTGTGCAGGTGCAGGACATTCCCCGCGATGACACCAAGCGTCAGCTCGAGGAGCGCGACCGTCACGCCGAGCTCGGCGGACAGCATGCTCGCGACGAGCACGATCACGGCGAGAACCGCTGCCAGTTGAACTGCATCCACGACGACCTCCTCCTACGCGTCCGTTCGACGTTTCAGTAGAGGCCATCAGCCCGACGGGCGGTTAGGCGCGAGCCTCATCGCGCGAGGTGCGAACTCTATCTGCCTACGGGCGCGGCACCGCAAAGCCAACGCCGACGCGCTCCTCGGCCGTCTTGCGCAACTCGATCCGCCGGATCGAGCCGATCGGGATCACGAGCGCGTCCGGCTCGTCGTCGTCTCCCGGCTGCACGTACAGGGTGATCATCCCGTAGCCGGGCTCGGGGTCGATCCGGTCGAGCACGAAGCGGCCGGTGTCGATCAACTCGACCTCGACATGGGGCTTCTCGACGCCGACGGACTCGGCGAAGTTCGCGATCGCCCGGTGCAGCCGCTCGACGAAGGCCTCGTGCGGCCCCTCCGGAACCGGCGTCCAGATGCCGCTCAGAAGAGCTGCCTCTCCGGCGCGGCGGCGCCAATGTGGGCGCGGCCGAGCTTCGTGATCGTCCGCCCGCGCGGCATGCGCTGGATGTAGCCGAGCTGGAGCAGGAACGGCTCGTAGACGTCCTCGATCGTGTCGGGCTCCTCGCCGAGCGACGCCGCGAGCGTCGTCAGCCCGACAGGCCCGCCGTCGAACTTCTCGACGATCGTGCGCAGCAGCGATCGGTCCATGCGCGCGAGCCCGGCCTCGTCGACCTCGAGCAGCTCGAGCGCCTCGCGCGCGATCGCCGTCGTGATCGAGCCCTCGTGGCGCACCTGCGCGACGTCGCGCACGCGCCGGAGGATGCGGTTCGCGATGCGCGGCGTGCCCCGTGACCGGCCGGAGATCTCCTCGGCTGCGTCGGCGGCGATCTCGACGCCGAGGATGCGCGCCGAGCGGTGCACGATCTTGGCGAGCTGGCCCGCGTCGTAGTAGTCGAGCCGGAATGTCATGCCGAAGCGGTCGCGGAGCGGCGAGGTCAGCAGCCCCGTGCGCGTCGTCGCGCCGACGAGCGTGAACGGCGGCAGGTCGAGCGTCAGCGTGCGCGCGGCCACGCCTTGCCCCATCACGATGTCGAGCCGGAAGTCCTCGAGCGCCGGGTAGAGGATCTCCTCGGCGGCGCTGCTCATCCGGTGGATCTCGTCGACGAAGATGACGTCGCGTGCCTCGACCGACGTGAGGATCGCGGCGATGTCCTTCCGTTCGAGCGCGGGCCCCGCGACGGAGCGGATGCCGACGCCGAGCTCCTCGCGGACGATGTACGCGAGGCTCGTCTTGCCGAGCCCGGGAGGCCCGACGAGCAGCACGTGGTCGAGCGCCTCGCCGCGCGCCTTCGCGGCGGCGAGCGCGATGCCGAGCTGCTCCTTCACGCGCTCCTGCCCGACGAAGTCGTCGAGGCGCTTGGGGCGCAGCGACTGCTCGACCTCGTCGTCCTCGACCCGCAGGCCGGGTGCCAGGAAGCGCTCCTCAGCCATGGCCACCTAGGACG
>JANMWV010000036.1:0-2101 GCA_031394165.1 Actinomycetes bacterium | reverse complement strand
TCTTCGACCTCGACGCGTACACGCGCCATGTCGACACGATCTTCAACCGCCTGCAATCGCTCACCGCCAAGGAGGAACCCGTTCATGCCTGAGGCCGCCACGCATCTCGCATCCGGAAAGGTGCGCGAGCTGTATGAGCTCGACGGCGATCGCCTGCTGCTCGTCGCCAGCGATCGCATCTCGACGTTCGACGTGATCCTTCCCACCGAGATCCCCGACAAGGGGCGCGTGCTCACCGGCCTCTCCGGCTTCTGGTTCACGCTCCTGCGCGACGTCGTCCCGAACCACATGCTCGCGATCCGCGAGGACGGGCGCTCGAGGGAGTGCCGCCGGCTGCAGATGCTCCCGATCGAGTGCGTCGTGCGCGGCTATCTCGCAGGCTCGGGCTGGAAGGACTACCAGGCGACCGGCTCGACGTCGGGCCATGCGCTCCCCGCCGGGCTGCGCGAGTCCGACCGGCTGCCGCAGCCGATCTTCACGCCGGCGACGAAAGCACAGACGGGTCATGACGAGAACATCAGCCTCGCGCAGGCGGCGGAGCTCGTCGGCGCCGAGCGCCTCGCCGAGGTCGAGCGCGTGGCGATCGCGCTGTACAGCGCCGCGGCCGAGCACGCGCTCGCGCGCGGAATCATCATCGCCGACACGAAGTTCGAGCTCGGGTACGACGGCGACCGCACGCTCGTGCTCGGCGACGAGGCGCTGACCCCCGACTCGTCGCGCTTCTGGCCGGCGGACGCGTACGAGCCCGGCCGCGGGCAGGACAGCTTCGACAAGCAGTTCGTGCGCGACTACTGCGAGACGACCGGCTGGAACAAGACGTATCCCGGTCCGGAGCTTCCGGCCGACGTCGTCGTCGGCACGCGCGCGAAGTACGTCGAGGCGTTCGAGCGGCTGACCGAAGTCGCGTTCGACACGTATCTCGCGAGCCCGTCGGCGGTGCTCGCATGAGGGCGACGATCTTCGTCCGCCCGAAGTCGGGGATCCTCGATCCGCAGGGCGCAGCCGTCGAGACGGCGCTCGAGCACCTCGGCTTCTCGGTCTCCGGCGCGCGCATCGGCAAGATCGTCGACCTCGAGGTCGTGTCCGACGACGCCGCCGAGGCGCGGGCGCAGGTCGAGAAGATGTGCGAGCAGCTCCTGGCGAACCCGCTGATGGAGTCGTACGAGATCGAGCTGCATGGCTAGCCCGCAGCCGCGCATCGGCGTCGTCATGTACCCCGGGTCGAACGACGACCACGACGCGCTGTGGGCGCTCTCCGCACTCGACGCCGAGTCGATCCCCGTGTGGCACGAGGAGCACGAGTTGCCCGACCTCGACGCAGTCGTGCTGCCCGGCGGCTTCTCGTACGGCGACTACCTGCGCTGCGGTGCGATCGCGCGCTTTTCTCCCGCCACCGCGGCCGTGAAGGAGTTCGCCGACGCCGGCGGGCTCGTGCTCGGGATCTGCAACGGCTTCCAGGTGCTGTGCGAGGCCGGCCTCCTCCCCGGCGTGCTGCTCCAGAACGAGACGCTGCGGTTCATCTGCCGCGATGTGCCGCTCGTCGTCGAGCGCGACGACCTGCCGTTCACGACGCGCTGCACGCAGGGCGAGACGCTAATGATCCCGGTGAAGCACGGCGACGGCCGCTGGTTCGCGCCGCCCGAGCTCGTGGCGGAGCTGGAGGCGAACCGCCAGATCGTGCTGCGTTACGCCGAAGCGTGCAACGGCTCGGTCGACGACGTCGCCGGCGTCTGCAACGAGCGCGGCAACGTGATGGGTCTCATGCCGCACCCCGAGCACGCGGTCGACCCGCTGCTCGGTTCCGCCGACGGCGCGCTGATCCTCGCGTCGCTCGTCGAGGCTGCTCGGGATCACGCCGTCACATTGGCCTAGTCCCTCCCCCCGAGCTCGAGCGCTTCCGCAAGCGCCGGATGCTGCGCGAGCGCCGCGTGCAGCCGCGCGATGTCGCGGGCGCGCAGTGTCACCGGCCCGCGCCGCGCGGTGCCGTCGGTGGAGTATGCGAAACGCACGAGCCGCTCGCCGCGCGCGGTCTCGAGCAGTTGCACGACCGACGCGAACCGTTTGTCGCCGGCCTGCTGGCGCACGGTCAGCTGCTCGACGA
>JANMWV010000031.1:0-1743 GCA_031394165.1 Actinomycetes bacterium | reverse complement strand
CGACGCAGAGAGCTCCAACAAGGTCGTGGATCTGCTGCTGCGCTTGCACAAGCAGGAGGGCACGACGCTCGTGATCGTGACTCACGACACCGCCGTGGCCGCGCGAATGGACGCAACCGTGCACATGCGCGACGGGCGTGTGACCGTCGCACGGGGAGTTCGACCATGACGCTGTCCGGCTACGTATGGCGCGACCTGCTGCGCAATCCCCGGCGCACTCTCGCCTCCCTGGTCGGCGTCGTGGTCGGCGTCGGTCTTTTCTCCGCAGTGTTGTTCTTCATCGACGGCTCGGGTGCGTCGATGACCAGGCGAGCGCTCGCTCCTCTGCCTCTGGACATTCAGCGCGTGCTGACGGCACCCCTCGGCGGCGGCGTTCGTCTGGAGCGAAAGCTTGCAGATGCCACGGTGAAGGCGGGCGGCACCACCGTCGTGACGCTGACAGTGACCAACGAAAGTCTGACCCCTGCCCACGAGGTCGTCGTTCGCGACCGCCCAGGCTTGCCCTTGGTCTACGTACCCGGATCCACGGCGCTGGACGGCAAGCCCGTTCGTGACCTCGGTGGCGGCAGTCCGTTCTCCCAGGGGTACGGGGGCACCGGGCTCAACCTCGGGACCGTCGCAGCCGGCGCGACGCGTCGATTTACCTACCGGCTGAAGGCGACGCAGGACGTGCCTTCGACCGCCAACCTGACGGGTGAGGCGACGATTTCCACCCGCGAGGCGATCGTGCCCGTGCGTGCAAACGCGCCCCGACCGGCACAACTTCCAGCCCTGGCCGACAAGGTCGGTCGTATCCCCGGCGTGCGATCGGCGGATCCGTTGGCTTTCGTGGACACGGCTGCCGGCTCGATCTCGGCACGCGGACGAACCGTGCCCGGGCCGGTGAAGCTGTTCTCGTTCGACGCGGCGTACCAGGCTCACTATCCGACCATCAGGATGCTCTCCGGCAAGATCACGCCTGACAGCGCCAGCATCAGTGCCGAGGCGGCGCGGACCCTCAAGGTTCGGGTGGGCGACACGGTCGCTCTGACGGTTCCCGGCAGCAGGACGCCGCTGTCGATGACCGTAGGCGCCATCACTGACCTGTCTGGGGCAACGCCGCTCTTCTCCAGCCGACAGTCCCTCACCCTGGAGAAGTTCATCTATGTCCCGTACACGATCGTCGTCGGTTACGGCGTCTACCACAGCAAGATCGTCCCGTCGTTCGAGCGGGCCGCAGCCACGCGGAGCTCGCAGATCAAGAGCCTGCCTCTCGAGGAGCTGGACATCCTGCTCGATCGCAAGCGGCTCAATTCCGATCCGGCCACCGCGCTCGCACAGACGAAGAGCACAGCAGCGGCTATTGCCAACGTCGCGCGCGAACAGGACTTCCTGATCGACAACGCCTCCAACACGCTGGCGGTCGCCAAGGGTGACGCCGCCGTCGCAAAGCGCATGTTCGTCTTCCTCGGGCTGCCGGGCGCGCTCCTGGCCGCAATCCTCACCCTGTACGCAGGAATGCTGCTAGCCGAAGCGCAACGTCGAGAGAGCGCCTTGCTGCGCGTTCGCGGCGCCGATCGACGTCACCTGATGACCCTGCTCGGCCTCCGCACCGCGGCCATCGCCGGGCTCGGTTCACTACTGGGCGTCACGCTCGGATTCGTCTCGGTGCTCCTGTTACTCGGCAGCCCCGTCCTGTTCGCGGCGTCCACGGCTGCCCTGTTGCAATCCGCGACGATCGGTGTCGTCGGTGGCATCGTTGTG
>JANMWV010000016.1:0-31120 GCA_031394165.1 Actinomycetes bacterium | reverse complement strand
GCATGATCACGCTCTCGGCACCGATCGTCACCTCGTCGCCGATCGCGACGCCCTCGTGCACGCGCGTGTGCGCGCGCAGGTCGCAGGCTCGGCCGATGATCGCGCCTTCGACGACGGCGCCGCGGCCGATGTATGTCGACGAGTCGACGATCGACCGCGCGACGCGCGCGCGCTCGCGCAGCGTCACGCTCGTCGAGAGCACCGAGTACGGCCCGACCGTCGCGTCGGGAGCGATGCGGCAGTAGTTGCCGACGTACACCGGGCCCTCGATCGCGTCGAGGTCGTGCAGGTCGACTCCCTCCCCCACCCAGATGTTCCCCCGGATCCGGATGCCGGGGATGTCGAGACGCACGCGCTCGTCGAGCGCGTCGAAGTTCGCCTGACGGTACTGATCGAGGTTGCCGATGTCCTGCCAGTAGCCGTCCATGACGAAGCCGTAGATCGGACGGCCCATCTCGAGCAGCAGCGGGAAGAGCTCCTTCGAGAAGTCGTACGGCCGGTCCTTCGGGACGTGCTGCAGCACCTCGGCGTCGACGACGTAGATGCCGGTGTTGATCGTGTCGGAGAACACCTGGCCCCACGACGGCTTCTCGAGGAAGCGCTCGACGCGGCCCTCCTCGTCGGTGACGACGATCCCGAACTCGAGCGGGTTCTCGACCGACTTGAGGCCGATCGTCACCGCTGCCTGCTTCTCCTGGTGGAACTCGACCAGGCGCGTGAGGTCGAGGTCGCACAGTGCGTCGCCGGAGATGACGAGGAACGTGTCGTCGAGCCTTGCGGCCGCGAGCTTCACGGAGCCGGCGGTGCCGAGCGGCGATTCCTCGACCGAGTAGCCGACGTCCATGCCGAGCGCCTCACCGCCGCCGAAGTACGAGCGGATCGCCTGCGGCAGGAACGCCACCGTGACGATCACCTCCTCGAAGCCGTGGCGCTTCAGCAGCTCCAGGGTGTGCTCCATGCACGGCTTGCCGACGATCGGCACCATCGGCTTCGGTTGGTTCGAGGTGAGCGGACGCAGGCGGGTTCCCTCGCCGCCCGCCATGACGACGGCCTTCATGCCCGCAGCGCCTTCCACGCGTCGCGCACGTAGAACAGCGCCGCGACGACGGCCATGCCGAGGCCGGTCCAGAAGATCCAGAGCGGCCAGGCCGTGTGGTTGTGGGTGACGATGCGGGAGCCCAGCCCGAGATAGAGCAGCCAGGTGGCCGCCTTGCCGATGACGTTGACGTCGAGGTCGATTCCCCGGGGCGTGAGCACGCGCCAACCGACGAAGAGCAGCAGGTCGCGGGCGGCGATGATCGCGAGCCAGACCCAGGAGAGACGGCCGTAGGCGACGAGCAGGATCACCCCGGAGTCGATCATCAACCGGTCGGCAAGCGGGTCGGCGATCTTGCCGAAGCGCGACTCGACCTGCCAGCGGCGTGCGAGGAACCCGTCGATCTGGTCGGTGATCCCGGCGACGAGCCAGACGATCCCGGCGGGCCAGGAGTGCGCAACTCCCGCCTGCACCATGAAGACGACGAAGACGGGGATCAGCGCGAGCCGGCCGAGTGTGAGCGCGTTCGGCAGCTGGGCGAGCGGAGCGGGAACGGCGCGGCTGGCCATCCCCGACGATTCTACGGGGACGAATGAAAGCGCCCGGCCCAGTACGCCGTGCGCGTCAGATACGCCGTCTGGGCGGCCGCGCCGACGAGGCCCCAGGCGCCGTCGTAGCTGCGGTAGCCCTGCCGTGGGGCAGACGCCTCGATCTGCGTCCCCTCCCCCCATTCGTTGTAGCTCGTGATCGTCACCAGGTCCGGCTTCGCGGCGAGCGCCGCCGTCCAGAGGTTGTCGTAGGTGACGCCGTCGCGGCGGCCGCTCAGCACGGGCGCCTCGCCGGCGCGGACGCCGTCGTAGCCGGGGCCGACGCTCGGCGCGCAGAGCAGGTGCACCGCATGGGCCTGGTTGCAGAGCCGCGTGAACTTGCCGCCGCCGTAGTTGATGAAGTCGTACGTGTAGAAGCCGTCGAAGAGGCCGGCCGCCGCGAAGCCCACGAGCTCCGTGCCGGCGAACAGCCGCACGCCGGCGGGGAGCTGTGGCCGGATCGCAGCCCAGTCGGCCGCCGCAAGGTCGCGCGGGTGATACACGAACACGTCGTGCACGCCGAGCGCCGCGAGGTACTTCAGGTCGAGCAGCACCGTCGCCGCCGAGCGGCCCTGATACGGCTCGATGTGGATCGCCGGCTGCAGGTGGTGACGCCGTGCCGTGGCCAGCACGAGCTGGAGCCGAGAGTCCTCGCCGGAGCCGCGCCCCCACCAGGACGACACGACCTCGTCGACACCGGCTGCCGCAATCTCGGCCAGCTGCTGGTCGACGACGGCGGGGTCGCCGTTCGAGTACGGGCCGCGGGCGGGATAGAAGCGCGAGTAGAGATCGCCCGGCGGCCGGTGGCGGTTCTGGTTCCAGTGCTGCCACGCGCCGTCGCGCGCCGGGGTGCCGTACCAGGGGTAGTAGAAGATCGCCACCGTCCCGGCCCAGGCTGACGCGGGCCCGCCGAGGGATGCCCATGCAAGCCCCACGACCAGGAGGCGCCGCAGCACCTGCGTATCCTCTCCCAGGTGGAGGACAGATACCAGCTGCCGGGGTTTGTCAACGCCCACAGCCACGCGTTCCAGCGCGCGTTGCGGGGACGCGCCGAGGGCGCCGACTTCTGGGCCTGGCGGGACACGATGCTCGACCTCGCCCGGGGTCAGACCCCGGGACGTGTCCGGACGGAGTACGCGGCGGTCTACGGCGAGATGCGCGACGCGGGCTACACGGCCGTCGGCGAGTTCCACTACCTCGGGCTCGCGGAGGCCCACGCGGCCGTCGAGGCGGGACAGAGGCCGGCGTCGAGCTCGTGCTGCTCTACGTCGCCTACGGGCGCGGCGGGCTCGACCGCTTCCGGCAGGAGTCGGTGGCCGAGTACCTGCGCGGGCTCGAGGAGCTGCGCAGCACGGGCGCGCGCGTCGGCGTCGCCCCGCACTCGGTCCGCGCCTGCCCGCGCGACTGGCTCGAGGAGCTCGGCCGCTACGCCGCGGCTGAAGGTCTCCCCCTGCACGTGCATGCGGACGAGCAGCCGCGCGAGATCGAGGAATGCGTCGCAGAGCACGGCGTGCGCCCGATCGAGCTGCTCGCCGACACGGGCTGCCTGACGGCTCGCACGACCGTCGTGCACGCGACGCACGCCGACGGGCGCGAGCTCGACCTGCTCGGCCAGGCCGGCGCGCGCGTGTGCGCGTGCCCGACGACGGAGGCGAATCTCGGCGACGGCTTCCTTCCGGTCGAGCGGCTGCTGCACCGTGCGGTCGGGATCTGCATCGGCTCGGACTCGAACGTGCGCATCGACCCGCTCGAGGAGTTGCGCGAGCTCGACGGGATCGCGCGCCGCCAGGCGGGTCGCCGCGACGTCCTCACCGTGGACGCGCTGCTGTCGATGGGGTCCGACGAGGGCGCCGCGTCACTCGGGATCGAGGTGTGGCCGCCGATCGAGATCGCCGCGTCGCACCCGCAGCTCCGCGGCGTCGCGGAGCCGTTGCGTGCGCTCGTCGCCGGCTGCTCGGCCGACGTCGTCGTCAGTCGCCGCTAGAGGTTCTCAGCCCGCGCGCACGGAGGTGCGGGCAAGGATCTCCGCCGCCACGCGCACGTCCTCGGCGGTGAACGGCAGCGGCTCGGCGCGATACACCTCGACGAGGCCCCAGACGCTGCCGCCGATCTCGAGCGGGAGCATGAGCAGCGACGCGAACCCGAGGTCGCGCAGCACGCGCGCCTCCGCGGCGTCGACGTCGGCATCGGCGAGCGTCAAGGCGCGCGGCTGCCCCGACGTCAGCACGACCTGCGTGAGCGGATAGTCGGGCACGAGGTAGCCCTGTCCCATCATCAGCGTCCGGCCGTCGGGTGTGAACTCCGAAACCTGGATCAGCACGTCGCCGATCACGCGCGAGATGCTGCTCGCGGTCGCGTCGAGGCGGTCGGCGAGCTCCCGCGCCGTCTCGGCGAGCAGATCGAGCAGCCGAATGTCGGAGGTCTTTGCCAAGGCCGAACGCAGTATGGCGCGCGCAGCCGGTTCCCGGCACTCCCCGAACGAGGGCCACAGGCGGCGCGCCCGGCCGCGTGCCGACGCACGGAGGAGCGGTCGAGTCGGGGTGCCGAGATTCGAACTCGGGACCTCTTGTCCCCCAGACAAGCGCGCTAACCAGGCTGCGCCACACCCCGAAGTACGCGGCAGGATACCTGGCCGCCCGCGGGGGGCCGCTACGCCAGGCGCTTGTAGAGCCGGTCGATCAGGTCCGGCATCGCCTCGAGCCGCTCGGTGATCGAGCGCAGCCGGAACTCGCGGAAATGGTCCGCGTCGACTCCGAGTGCCTCCGCGAGGACGCGCACGACGTCGGTCGACGGCACGGGCCGGTTGCCGTGCACGAGATGGTTGAGATAGCCGGCGGAGAGCCCGGTCCGGGCCGCCAGCTCCCGGTACGTGACCCCCACCTCGGCCATCAGTGTCTCGATCGTCGCTCCGAAGGGCTCTTCGCTAAATCGCTTGCGCCGCGTCATCCTCAGACCCTCTTGCCAAGTTCCGCAACCGCTAACCGCGTCTCCTCGCCGGTCGTGCGGTTCCGCACGTCCACCATCCCGTCCTCGAGGCTCTTCTTGCCGGCCGTGACGCGAATGGGCGCGCCGACGAGGTCTGCGTCCGCGAACTTCTCGCCCGTCCGCGCCGCGCGGTCGTCGAGGAGCACGTCGAGCCCCGCCGCGGACAGCGCCTCCGCCGCGGCGAGCGCGATCTCGTCGGCTCCGGTGAGCGCGACGACGTGGGCGTCGTACGGGGCGACCTCGTCCGGCCATGCGATGCCGCGCTCGTCGTGATGCTGTTCGACGATCGCCGCGATCACGCGCCCCGGGCCGATGCCGTAGCTGCCCATCACGAGCGGCTTCTCGCTTCCGTCCTCGTCGAGGAACGTTGCTCCGAACGGGACGGAGTAGTCGGTGCCCAGCTTGAAGATGTGCCCCAGCTCGATCGCAGTCTGGACGATGAGCTTGCCTCCGCAGTTGGGGCACGTGTCGTCTTCCTTCGTCGCGCGGATGTCGGCGAAACGGGCTTCGTAGTCGCGACCCGCCTCGACGCCGCGAAGATGCCAGCCGTCGCGGTTCGCTCCGGCGACAAACTGCCCCTCGCGCAGCGCCTCGTCTGCGACGACCTCGCCCGCGAAGCCGACGGGCCCGAGCGATCCGCCGCCTGCACCGAACGCGTCGCTGATCTCGTCGGCCGTCGCAGGCCGGAAATCCGTGCCGAGCGCCTCGAGCAGCTTGTCCTCCGACAAGCGGTCGTCGCCGCGCACGAGCGCGAGCACGACCGTTCCACCGGCTGTCGTCACAGGCATCGCCTTCGACGTCGCGGCTTCGTCGATCTGCAGGAAGACGGCGAGCTTCTCGATCGTGTCGGCGCCGGGCGTCTCGATCTCGACAGGAGCGTCGAGCGCCTCGGGAAACTCCGGCGCACGCGGAATGCCTCGAGCGACGTCCATGTCCGCCGCGTAGTCGCCGCTCTCGCACGTCACGAGCATGTTCTCGCCGGCTGCTGCAGGCGCGAGGAAGTCCTCGCTCTCGGAGCCGCCCATCAGACCGGACTCCGCCAGGACGCGCTGGAAGGCGAGCCCGCAGCGCTCGAAGATGCGCGCATAGGCCTCACCGTGCTTGCGGTAGCTTTCGTCGAGCCCCGCCTCGTCGCGGTCGAACGAGTAGGCGTCCTTCATGACGAACTCGCGTACGCGCAACAGGCCGGCCTTCGGACGGGGCTCGTCGCGGTCCTTCGTCTGGAAGTGGTACCAGGCCTGCGGCAACTGCTTGTACGACTGCAGCTCCGTCGCGTGGAACGTGAACGACTCCTCGTGCGAGAGCGGAAGCACGAACCGCCGGCCGCCGCGGTCCTCGAGCTTGAACACCTCGGGGATCGGATACCGCCCGCTCGTCTCCCACAGCTCGGCAGGCGTGAGGACGGGCGCGTACATCTCCTGGCCGCCGATCGCGTCCATCTCCTCGCGGATGATCTGCTCCACCTTGCGATGCACACGCCAGCCGAGGGGCAGGTACGTCCAGAGGCCGGCGCTCACCTGGCGGATGTAGCCGCCGCGCACGAGCAGCCTGTGCGAGGCCGCCTCGGCGTCCGCCGGGTCGTTGCGCAGCGTCGGAATGAAGAGCTGAGATGCTCGGGCGATCATCTGTTGTCCGGGCAGGCTACTCGACCGGAATCAACGATGCTTCGGCCATCGCAAGCGCGGCCGGCTTCGCCATCTTGAGTCGCTTCGGACGGTGCATCCCCTCGGCGATCCACTTGTCGATCTCGGAGAAGAGCTCGTCGATGAGGATGTCGGACGAGACCTTCTTCAGCACGCGGCCGTGCGAGTACACGAAGCCGACATCGCGTCCGCCTGCGATGCCGAAGTCGGCGTCGCCGGCCTCGCCGGGACCGTTCACCGCGCAGCCGAGCACGGCGACCTCGAAGTGCTGTGGATACGTGTGCAACCGCTCCTCGACCTTCTCGGCGAGCGTCTGCACGCCGACGTTGTCGCGGCCGCAGCTCGGGCACGCGATCATCACCGGGCCGCGCTCGCGCAGGCCGAGCGCCTTGAGGATCTCGAATGCGGTCTTGATCTCCTCCACCGGGTCGGCCGTCAGCGAGACGCGCAGGGTGTCGCCGATGCCGTCGACGAGCAGCGCGCCCATCCCCACCGCCGACTTGATCGAGCCGGAGAACGGCGTGCCCGCCTCGGTGACGCCGAGGTGCAACGGGTACGGCACCTTGTCCGACAGCAGCCGATAGGCGCGGATCATCGTCGGCACGTGGCTCGATTTGACGGAGATCTTGAAGTCGTGGAAGTCGAGACTCTCGAGCAGGCGCACTTCCTCGAGCGCCGCCTCGACGAGCGCTTCGGCCTGATCCTGTTGCGCGAGCTCGAAGAGATGCTTCGGCAGCGAGCCGGAGTTGGCGCCGATGCGCATCGGGATGCCCGCGCGCTTCGCGGCCTCGACGACGAGCGCGACCTTGTCGGGCCCGCCGATGTTGCCGGGGTTGATGCGCACCGCAGCGACGCCGCCCTCGATCGCCTTCAGCGCGAGGCTCGCGTTGAAATGGATGTCTGCGATCACGGGCAGCGGCGACAGCCGCACGATGCGTGGCAGCGCTTCCGCGTCCTCGAGCTTTGGCACCGCGACGCGCACGATCTCGCAGCCGGCGGACGCGAGCGCGGCGATTTGCGCCACCGTCGCCGCGACGTCGTGCGTCTTCGTGAGCGTCATCGACTGGACGACGACGTTCGCGCCGCCGCCGATCGTGACGCCTCCCACCGAGATCTGACGCGTGCTCGCCATCGGCCTCAGTCTAGCCCGGGGCTTCGCGCGAACTCCAGGCTCAGTAGACGCTGAAGCTCGGCGCCTACCGCGGCGGGCCGGACGAGAAGTCGTTGTGCAGCGCGATGTACATCAGCACGAGGATCAGCGCGATGCCCGCCATCGAGACGCGCTCGTAGACCTCGCGGGCGAGCGCCCGGCGGCGCACGGACTCGATCAGCGAGAACAGGATGTGGCCGCCGTCGAGCGGCAGCAGCGGCAGCAGGTTGAGGAGGGCGAGCGACATGCTGATCAGCCCGAGCAGCAGCAGATACCAGCTGAACCCGGCCTTCAACGCCTCCTGCGACGTGCGAACGATCCCGACGGGCCCCGAGATCTGCGCGCGCTCCTTCGCCCGGAAGATGCCGGCGAAGCCGCTGCCCGTCGCCGCGACGACGCGCCAGCACTCGTCCGCCGCCTTGCCGAGGCTCGTGCCGAGCGGATACGAGACGAGCTGCTCGGCCGGCACGAATCCCCAGATCCACCGTTTCTGCACCTGGATCGTCTTCCGCGGGCCGAGGGTGACCGCGTGACCGTCGCGCAGCACCGTGACGGTGATCGGCCTGCCGCGGCTGCCGCGGATCAGCGTCGAGACCGCGTTGAAGGTCTTTGCCGCCCGGCCGTCGACCGCAATGACACGGTCTCCCGCCTGCAGGCCCGCCGCGGCGGCCGGCGTGTTGCGCTCGACCTGCCCCACCTTCGTGCTCGGCTTCTGCGACGGCGCACCGGTTGCGAACACGGCGAAGAAGATGACGAACGCGACGAGGATGTTCGCGACCGGCCCCGCCGCGATGATGGCGATCCGCTTCCACGTCGGCTGCCGCCAGTACGCATCGAGGCCCGTTCCCTCGTCGAGGTCGCGCAGCGCGCGGGTCGCGGAGCGCCGCGCAGGCGTGCTCAGCTGCGCGCGCTCGAGCTCGTCTCTGAGCGCGGGAAGCAGCTCGCGCGCGGCCGCGAAGTCCTCGGCCTCGAGCGCACGCCGCGCGCCCTGGACGAGCGGCGCCAACCCCGGGTCCTCGCGCAGCGCGCCCGCCATGAACGCCTCGATGTCGCGACCCGCGGGGCGGTTCATGCCCGGGATGCGGACCATGCCGCCGAGCGGGATGGCGCCGAGCCCGTACTCGATGCCCTTGCGCTGCACCTTGAAGACCGCGGGCGGGAACCCGACGTAGAAGCTGCGTGGCCGGACGCCGACGAGCAGCGCGACCGAGAAGTGGCCGAGCTCGTGCAGGAAGACGAGCAGCAACAGACCGAAGGCGACGACGACCCACGTCATGCGACCGCCACCCCCTGCTCGGCGAGACGTCGCGCCGACGCGTCGGCCTCGAGCAGCTCGTCGACGTCGCGCGCCGCTGCGCCGTCCAGGCGCGCGAGCGCGTCTGCGACCACCTCGGCGACGCCGAGGAACGGGAGCCGCCCTGCGAGGAACGCTGCGACGGCGACCTCGTTGGCTGCGTTGAAGACGCACGGCGCGGTGCCGCCGGTCTCCCCCGCGCTGCGCGCGAGTGCGAGCATCGGGAACGTCTCGCTGTCCGGCTGCTGGAACTCGAGCGTCAGCGACGAGAAGTCGAGCGGAGCGAGCGGCGTCTCGGCACGCTCCGGATACGTGAGCGCGTACGAGATCGGCACGCGCATGTCGGGGTAGCCGAGATGCGCGAGCGTTGCGCCGTCGCGGAAGCGCACGAGCGAATGCACGATCGACGTCGGCTGGAGCACGACCTCGATGCGGTCGTACGGGATGCCGAAGAGGAAGTGCGCCTCGATCAACTCGAGTCCCTTGTTCGCGAGCGTCGCCGAGTCGACCGTGATCTTCGGGCCCATGCGCCACGTCGGATGTGCGAGCGCCTGCTCGACGGTGACGGCGGCGAGGTCGTCGCGGGTGAAGCCACGGAACGGACCGCCGCTGCCGGTCAACACCAGGGAGTGCACGTGCTCGGAATCTCTCCCCTCGAGACATTGGAAGAGCGCCGAGTGCTCTGAATCGACCGGGAGCACTCTGCCGCCGCCGCGCGCCATAGCGGCGAGCGCCAGCTCGCCGGCAGCCACGAGACTCTCCTTGTTCGCGAGCGCGAGGTCGACGCCATGCTCGAGCGCCCACAGCGTGGCGTGCACGCCCGCGAAGCCGACGACGGCGTTGAGGACGACGTCGGGCTGCGCGCGCTCGAGCAGCTCGGTGAGGTCGCCGCCCACTTGCTTCAGCGGGGCGTCGACGTCGTCGAGCGCCGTCGAGCCCGACGCGGCCGCGCAGAGCTCGAGCTCCGGATGCGCCGCGACGATCTCGATCGCCTGACGCCCGATCGAGCCCGTTGCGCCGAGGAGGGCGACTCGCTTCATTCTCTCAGTGTATGAACGCCTGCAGGAAGTAGCGGGCGTCCTCGTCCTCGGGGTCGCCTGCGCCCTGCTCGGCCGCCCGTGCCTTGCCGATCAGCGCCTCCAGCTGGGCGCGCGACGTCACCGCCGGATGGTGTCCTTCGACGTAGCGGGAGGCCGGGTACGCCAGGACCCGGTCGAAGAGCGGGAGCGCCTTCTCTGCGGTCATGACGTTGGCCGGCGAGGCGCAGAGCGCATCGCCGACGAAGAGCACCCCGTCCGGCTCGACGAGGGCGACACACGCGTCGTCGCAGTGATCGCCGCCGACGTGCTCGACGCGAACGGTCACGCCGCCGAGGGCGACCTCGATCGCGTCGTCGAACACGATGTCGGCGGGTGCGATCTCGATCTCGCGCGGCGCCGGAAGCTCCTCGCGGATGTGGTCGTTCACATTCGCGTCGTCGTTCCAGTCGCGCGCAGCGAGCTCGGCCAGCTTCGCGGCGGTGAGACGCTGCGCGATCACCAGGCCGCCGATCTCGACACCGCCGAAGACGTGATCCCAGTGCGAGTGCGTGTAGACGACCCCGAACGGCTTCGCCGGCAGCCCGGCGAGGAAGGCGCGCGTGTGCGCGCGCGACGCGCCGGCGTCGAGCGCGAGCGTGCGGCGCTCGCCGACGACTGCGCACAGCGACGGGCGGTCCGGCGGGCCCGGCTCCATCCACCACGCGTGCTCGCTGATCTGCTCCACGGTTGTACTCTGCCCGACGTGGAACGCCCGGAGATCGCCAAACCCGACGGCGACATCCCGTTCGACCTGGGCATCGACGACCTCGTTGAGGGCTCCGGCGACGAGGCTGTCGCCGGCACGACCGTGACCGTGCACTACGTCGGCGTCGCCTTCCGCACGGGCGAGGAGTTCGACGCATCGTGGAACCGCGGCGAGCCGTTCCGGTTCAAGCTCGGCAAGGGCCAGGTGATCCCCGGCTGGGACCAGGGCGTCGCCGGCATGAAGGTCGGCGGCCGGCGCAGGCTGACGATCCCGTCGGCACTGGCCTACGGTGCGCGCGGCGCGGTCGGCGCCATCCAGCCGCACGAGCCGCTCGTCTTCGTCGTCGATCTGCTCGCCGTCGACTGATGCACGAGGTCCGCCCCGGCGTCTGGCACTGGCAGTCGCACCACCCGGACTGGAACGAGGAGCAATGGTGGCCGCCGGAGGTCTCCTCGTATGCGATCGAGGTCGGCGACGAGTTTCTGCTCTTCGACCCGCTCGCGGTTCCCGACGAGCTCGCCCGCAGGGCGACCGCGATCGTGCTCACGGCGCCGTACCACGAACGTGACGCGCGCGCGCTCGTCCGCGATCGCGGCGTGCCCGTCCACACGCCTCCGGCCGACACGTGGGAGGACTGGGTCGAGAAGTTCGGCATCGATCCCGAGCGTGTTCGCGGAATGGAGAGCGACGACCTCGCGTGGCTTCGTGCCGGCGAAGGCGACGCGCACTTCCACGGGCCGGGCGAGTGGCCGTTCGGCATGCACGCCTTCGCGGGGCGCGAGCAAAACGACCTGATCCTCTGGCTGCCGTCGGCCGGCGCACTCATCTGCGGCGACTCGCTGTCCGACTTCGGCGAAGGGATGGACATCCATCTCGGCGGCCGAAAGAACGTGACGCGGGAGCTGGTGATCGAACGGCTCCGGGCGCTGCTCGACCTCCCCGTCGAGCTCGTTCTCCCGTCGCACGGCCTGCCGGGTGACCGCTCGCTGCTCGAGCGCGTCTATACGTAGCCGAAGGCGAGCACGAGGTAGAAGGCGGCGACGCCCGCGAAGAGCAGCGAGTCGATGCGGTCGAGCACGCCGCCGTGCCCGCCGAGCAGCCGGCCGGTGTCCTTCACCTCCATGTCGCGCTTCAGCATTGACTCGAACAGGTCGCCCGCCGCGGCCGCGAGCACGACGACCAGGCCGAGGATCACCGCCTGCCAGCTGGACAGATACGTGTCGCGCGTGTCGTAGAGGGCGATGAACGACGCGAAGATGCCTGCGAGCGAACCGACGACGAATCCCTCCCACGTCTTGCCCGGCGAGAGCGACGGCGCGAGCTTGTGCCGGCCGAACAGGCGGCCCGCGAAGTACGCGAACGTGTCGGCTGCCCACACGGTGATCAACACGGTGAACGCGACGAGCCGCGCTTCGTGATGCAGTTCGCGCAGCAGCATGATATGGCCGAGGCCGAGGCCGATCCAGGTTGCGCCGAGCACCGTCGCACCGATCGCGACGGTCGACGGGGCGCGTGTCTTCGCGAACGCGTTGAGCACGAAGGCGAGCACGAAGGTCCCGAGCGCCCCGCCCAGCATCCAGACGACGCTCGTCTGTGCGCCCAGGAGCGAGAGCAGCACGCCGAGGTACACGGCGGGCGCGAGCGGGCGCAGCGGGCGCGCCATCTGCACGAATTCGTGCACGGCGATCATCCCGGCGACAGCGACGAGGCCGAAGAGCCACCAGCCGCCGACCCAGACCGCGCCGAGCACGACGGGAAGGCCGATCACACCGACGAGGATGCGAGAGATGAAGCCGGTCATCGTCCGCCGAATCGGCGGCGGCGGCTCGCATAGTCCTCGACTGCGGCGCGAAACTCGTCGGGCCCGAAGTCGGGCCAGAGCGTGTCGACGAAGACGAACTCGGCGTACGCGGACTGCCACAGCAGAAAGTTCGACACGCGCAGCTCGCCCGAGGTGCGGATGACGAGATCGGGATCGGGCATGTCGGGCGCGTAGAGATGCCGCGCGACGACCGACTCGTCGATGTTGCTCGGGTCGACGCCGCTCTCGGCGATGCGCCGCGCGGCCTCCACGAGCTCGGCGCGGCCGCCGTAGTCGAAGGCGACCCAGAGATTGAGGCGCGTCTCCCCCGCCGTGGCGGCCTCGAGGTCCGAGAGCTTGACCTGGAGCCAGTCGGGCGCGCGGTCCCGCCGTCCGACGAAGCGCGTGCGCACGCCTTCCTTTGCGAGGTCGGAGAGCTCACGGTCGATCGTCTCGCCGAAGATCTCCATCAACGCCTCGACCTCTTCGACGGAGCGCGACCCGTTCTCGGTCGAGAAGGCGTAGACGACGAGCGACTCCACACCGAGGTCGATCGCCGTCTCGACGACCGGCCGCAGCGCGCGCGAGCCGGCGCGATGGCCCTCGGCGACGCCGACGCCCCGGGCGCTCGCCCAGCGGCCGTTGCCGTCCATGATGATCGCCACGGCGCGGGCGACCTCCGGCAGGCCGTGCTCGGGGGGCAGGCCCGAGGGAAGGTCATGATCCCGGACCCGCCCCCCGATGTGCTCGCTGGGGGAGCCTTCGGCCCCGGGGGGCAGGTTCGAGGGAAGGTCATGATCCCGGACCCGCCCCCCGATGTGCTCGCTGGGGGAGCCTTCGGCCCCGGGGCCGGGCTCGGCGTCGGTACGCGGAAGGAGACTCACTAGACCTCCATGACCTCCGCTTCCTTGTGCTTCAGCAGCTCGTCGATCTGCTTCGTGTGGTCCGCGGTCAGCTTCTGCACCTGCTCTTCGGCGCGATGCTCCTCGTCCGCACCGACGCTCCCCCCGTCGACGAGGTCTTTCAGTCCCTTCATCGCGTCTCGCCGGATCTCGCGCACCGCGATGCGGTGATTCTCGGCGAGCCCGCGCACGACCTTCACGAGCTCCTTGCGGCGCTCCTCGGTCAGCTGCGGAATCGGCAGCCGGATCATCTTGCCGTCGTTCGACGGCGTCAATCCAAGGTCGGACTCCATGATCGACTTCTCGATGTTGCGAATCGAACTGGGGTCGAACGGCTGAATCGTCAGCATCCGCGCTTCCGGAACGCCGATCGTCGCCAGCTGCTTCAGCGGTGTCTTCGTGCCGTAGTAGTCGACGTCGATGCGGTCGAGGAGGCCGGCCGATGCGCGCCCCGTGCGCACGGTGTTGAACTCGTTGCGTGCGTGCTCGACGGACTTCTGCATCCGCGTCTGCGCGTCCGTGATCAGCTCCTCGACGGTTTTCATGTCTCGCCCTCCTACGGTGTCTCGATGACCGTGCCGACCTGCTCGCCCGCGACGATTCGCCCGATGTTGCCGTCGGCGAGCTCGAAGACGTGAATACTGAGCTTGTTGTCCATGCAGAGCGAGAGCGCGGTCGTGTCCATGACCTTGAGACCGCGCTCGATCGCCTCGAGATGCGTGAGGCGCGGCAGGAACTTCGCGTTCGGGTCGGTACGCGGGTCGCCGTCGTACACGCCCTCGACGCCGTGCTTCGCCATCAGAATCGTGTCGGCGCCGATCTCGAGCGCGCGCAACGCCGCTGCGGTGTCCGTCGTGAAGAACGGGTTGCCGGTGCCCGCCGCGAAGATCACAATGCGCCCCTTCTCGAGGTGCCGGATCGCGCGCCTGCGGATGTACGGCTCCGCGACCTCGGAGACGGCGAGCGCCGACTGGATGCGCGTGTCCGCTCCCTCTCGCTCCAGCGCGTCCTGCAACGCGAGCGCGTTCAGCAACGTCGCAAGCATGCCGGCGTAGTCGGCCGTCGCGCGCTCCATGCCCTCTGCCGCGGCCGCGAGCCCGCGGTAGAAGTTCCCGGCCCCGACCACGATCGCCACGTCGACGCCCGACGTGCGGACGACGGCGATCTCGCGCGCGAGCGCGTTCACGACGCCGACCTCGATCCCGTAGTCGCGCCCACCCATCAGCGCCTCGCCCGAGAGCTTGAGCAGCACGCGCCGGAAGCCCGTCGTACCGGCTTCGGGCGCGTCGGTCGACTGCTCGGGATCGATCGTCTCTTCAGGTCGGGCGCTCATCGGCGTCAGCCGGCGAGCGAGAAGCGCTGGTACTCCAGCACTTCCGCGCCGGCCTCCTTCAGCGCCTGCCCGACGGTCTTGCCGGACTCGTGGATCCACTCCTGGTCGACGAGCACGTTCGCGCCGAAGAAGCGCTTGCCGAGCATGCCCTCGACGATCTTTTCGCGTGCCTGCTCGGGCTTCGACTGCACCTCGTCGGAGTTCGCGTAGATGTCGCGCTCCGCTGCGAGGGCGTCGGCCGGGACGGCGTCGCGGTCGAGCCACTGCGGATTGGCGGCGGCGATGTGCATCGCGACCTTGCGTCCCAGGTCGGCGTCGCCGCCGCGCAGCTGGAGCAGCACGCCGAGCTTGTTCGCCGGGGGATGCGCGTACGCAGCGACGAGGCTGCCGTTGCTCGCCTCGAAGCGCGCTGCACCCGCAACGGCGATGTTCTCGCCGAGCTTGGCCGCGAGCTCCGCGCGCTCGGTTTCGAGCTCTGCCGCCGCGTCGACGCCGTTCGCATCGACCGCGTCGAGCACCTTCTTCGCGAAGGCCCGGAACTCGTCGTTCTTCGAGACCGGCTCGGTCTCGCAGCCGACCGCGACCATCGTGCCCTTGGCGGCGTCGTCTGCGAGCCGGTAGCCGACGAGGCCTTCGGTCGTCTCGCGGCCGGCGCGCTTCGCAGCGCCTGCCATGCCCTTCTCGCGGAGCAGGACGATCGCCGCCTCCATGTCGCCGTTTGTCTCCTGGAGTGCGCGCTTGCAGTCCATCATCCCCGCGCCGGTGCGCTCGCGGAGGTCCTTGACGAGTGCGGCAGAGATGTCTGCCATTACTGCTGCACCTCTGTCGGCTCGGGGGTGGTCTCGGCGGTCGCGGTCGCTTCGGCCTCGACAGGCTCGGCCTCGGCGGCGGGCTCAGCGGCTGCGGGCTCGTCGCTCGCAGGAGCCGAGGTGCCGGCGCCGTTCTCGCTCGCGAGGGCCTCCTCGGCCTCCGCTGCCACTGCGGCTGCGCGTGCTTCCCGTGCTGCAGCGGTCGCGAGCTCCTGCGCCGTGACCTTCTGCTTGCCGGCGGCGACGGCGTCGGCGATCACCCTCGTGATCAGCCCACACGAGCGGATCGCGTCGTCGTTGCCCGGGATCACGTAGTCGGACTCGTCCGGGTCGCAGTTCGTGTCGACGAGCGCGACGACCGGCAGGCCGAGCCGCCGCGCCTCGCGCACGGCGAGCTGCTCCTTCTTGAGGTCGATGATGAAGACGGCGTCGGGCTGGCGGCGCATGTCGGCGACGCCGCCGAGGTTCGCCTCGAGCTTCTCGAGCTCGCCGGCCATCGAGATGCGCTCCTTCGCGGGGAGCAGATCCATCTGGCCCTCGTCGCGGAGCCGGCGCAGCTCGTGCAGGCGCTCGATCCGGTCGGACATCGTCCGCCAGTTCGTGAGGAGCCCGCCGAGCCAGCGATGGTTGACGTACGGCATGCCGACGCGCTTCGCCTCGGTCTCGACCGCGTCCTGCGACTGCTTCTTCGTGCCGACGAACAGCACTGTGCCATTCCGCTCGGCGAGGTTGCGGACGAACTGGGCGGCCTCCTCGAGGCGCTCTGCCGTCTGCGTCAGGTCGATGATGTAGATGCCGGACCGCTCCGTGAAGATGAAGCGGCGCATCTTCGGGTTCCAGCGGCGTGTCTGGTGACCGAAGTGGACTCCGGCCTCCAGCAGCTCGCGCATGGAGACGACTGCCATTGGTGCTCCTTCCAGGTTGGTTTGGGTGCTGCTGCCGGCGGGGCCCGGGGCGCACCGGCCTCAGAGGCCGGCACCCGCGCCACGGCGCTGATCCGCCGGGGAGAAGTGACTGGGAAGCGCCAGTCTAGCCGGAGGCGGCCCGGAACCGCTCCTTCGCGACCGCCGCCTCGGACCCGAGGTCGACGATCGGCGCCGGGTAGGCCGCCGTCCCCCACTCGGGAACGAAACGGCTGCAATAGGCGCCGTCCGGGTCGAACCGGGCGCGCTGGAGCTCGGGGTTCAGGATCCGGAACCAGGGCTGCGCGTCGATGCCGGTGCCGGCCACCCACTGCCAGTTCCCCTCGTTCTGGGCGGGAGCGTAGTCGAGCAGGTGCTCGGCGAACCACGCCTCGCCGAGCCGCCAGTCGAGGTGAAGATGCTTGACGAGGAAGCTCGCGGCAACCATCCGCGCGCGGTTGTGCATCCAGCCGGTCGCCGCGAGCTCCCGCATGCCGGCGTCGACGAACGCGAAGCCGGTGAGGCCGGCGGCCCAGCGCTCGTAACGCTCGCCCGGCGCGTCCCAGCGCGGCTCGAGCCGGGGCGCGTCGTAGCCGGAGTCCTTCACGTGCTCGAACCAGTCGTGCCAGCAGAGCTCGGCGAGCCACTTCTCCCGGCCCGGCGAGGGCCGTGCGCCGAGCGCAGCCGCGGCGCAATCGGCGATCGTGACCTCCCCGGAGGCGATGAGCGGCGAGAGGCGCGAGGTGCCCTCGCGGGCGGGATGGTCGCGGTCGTCCGCGTAGCGGGAGAGCTTCGTCTCGACGAATTCCTCTACGGCGTCGTGCGGCGAGCCGTCGCGCGGCGGCTCCCACCGGCGCCGGAACGCTGCGAACGTCCTCACGCGCGGGCGGCGGCGAGCGCGGCTTCGAGATCCGCGGGCAGCGGCGAGCAGACGTCGACCGGCGCGCCCGTGAACGGATGCTCGAACGCGAGGCGCGCCGCGTGCAGGAACTGCCGCGTCAGGCCGAGCTCGCCGGGGCGCCCGTAGGTCGGGTCGCCGGCGACCGGCAGGTCGATCGACTGGAGATGGACGCGGATCTGGTGCGTTCGGCCCGTCTCGAGCGTGACACGCAGCAGGGCGTGGCGTGCGAGCAGCTCCTCGACCTCGAAGTGCGTGACGGCGTCGCGGGGAGTGTCCGTGTCGAGCGAGTGCCGTTGCGAGTCGCTGCGGTCGCGTCCGATCGGCGCGTCGATCCTGCCCGCACGCGAGCGCGGCCTGCCGACGACGAGCGCCGTGTACTCGCGGGTGAGCCCGCGCACACGCACGAGCTCCTGCAGGCGGCGGTGCGCCTCGGGCGAGCGGGCGACGACGAGCAGGCCCGACGTGTCGCGGTCGAGCCGGTGCACGATGCCGGGACGGTCGGGCTCGTCGCCACCTTCGACGTCGTAGGCGAGCAGCCCGTGCACGAGCGTTCCGGCCGCATGTCCCGGCGCCGGGTGCACGACGAGGCCCGACGGCTTGTCGACGACGAGGAGGTGCTCGTCCTCGTACGGCACCGAGAGGTCCATCGCCTCCGGCTCGAGCGTGCTCTTCGGCGCGGGCGGCGGCTCGAACTCGAGCTCCTCCCCACCTGCGAGCTTGTGGCTCTTCAGCCGCGTGCGGCCGTCGACGAGCACGCCGCCCCCACCGAGCAGGCGTTCAGCGACCGCGCGGGAGCCGATTTCGGGCAGCTCAGCGAGAAAGCTGTCGAGCCTGCGGCCTGCCGCGCCCTCAGGGACGTGCAGCCGCATCACGTGCGTGCCGCGCCCGGCGCGGCTCCCGCTCCCCCGCGAGGAGCGTCGTCAAGAGGATGCCGACGCCGATCACGATGAAGCTGTCGGCGAGGTTGAAGGCCGGCCAGTAGCGAAGGTCGAGGAAGTCGGTGACGTAGCCGAGCCGCACTCGGTCGAGCAGGTTGCTGGCACTGCCGCCGATCACGAGCCCGAGCGCGACGGGCAGCACCGGATGCCGCGCGCCCGACCGGGCGAAGAAGAGCAGCATCCAGCCGACGGCGATCGCGGTCAGCGCGATCACGGCCGCCGTTGCACTCGAGAAGAGCCCGAACGCGATGCCCGAGTTCTGTACGTGGTGGATCCAGAAGATTCCGAGGATGTGATGGCCCTCGTCGAGTCTCAGGTGGCTCGTGACGGTCCACTTCGTCAGCTGGTCCGCTGCGACTGCCGCGAACGCGATCGCGGCGAGGCTCACCCAGTGGGTCGCGCCGGCTCCGAGGGAGCGTTCGGCGACGGAGACCGGCGCCAGGCCGTTCTGCATCGACCCGACACGAACGTCAGGGGGGCGAACGTCGGGTGAGCGAGCGGGCCGTGCGGGCGCCCGATCCGTCAGCGGGCCATCGGTCACCGGTGCTCGGCCAGCCGCGCGTCGTCGATGCAGAGCGACGCCCACGGGTACGCCTCGAGCCGCTCCGGCGCGATCTCCTTGCCGCACGCCGTGCAGATCCCGAACGTCCCCGCGTCGATCCTCTTCAGGGCGGCGTCGATCTCGACGAGCACCTGGCCCGAGTTCTCCTCGAGCGTGTAGTCGATCTCGCGATCGAGCGTCACCGCCGCGGCGTCGCCGAGATGGTTGTCGCTCGAGGTGTCCTCGGCCTCGTCGGCGCTCGCGCTGGGATGGTCGTCGCGGAGATTCGCGATCGCGCGCTCCACGCGCGCACGCTCCTCGAGAAGGGTCGTGCGGAACTGCTCGTTGTCGATGCTCATGAGCGCCTGTCCTTTCTGCCTCGGCTTGGCGCGGCGGCGGAGGCAAGGCGGCGCTCGGCGAGCGCCGGCCCCAGCCCGGTCAACTCCACGATCTTGTCCCGGGCTCCGTGGCCCGAGACGAGTGCGAGCGCGTCGCGTGGCAGCGCGAGGACGTCGGCGAGCAGGCGCAGCACGGCTTCGTTCGCGCGGCCGTTCTCGGGAGCGGCGGTGACGCGGATCTTCCACGCGTCTCCATGCCGGCCGACGATCTGCGCTCGACCCGCGCCGGGGCTGACGCGCAGTCGCAGTCGTGTGGACGCCGCCGTCATGCGTCCCAGTGTACTCGCGGGTCTTAGGCGGCTTCGGCTTCCGACGCCTTGACCGCGGGCCAGGTGTCCTCGACCTCTTCGACCGCTTCGAGGGCGGCGCGGAGCTGCGCACGCAGCTTCCGCGACTCGGCGACGAGCCGCTCGTTCTCGGCGCGCGCGTTCCGATGCACCGACCGCGCCTCGGCGTGCGCCTCGCCCAGGATGAGGTCTGCCTCGCGGCGCGCCTGCTCCTTCAACTCCGCCGACGCGCGCTCTGCGGAGACGAGCGTCGTGCGCAGCAGGCCTTCGAGCTCGCGGTACCGCACGAGGTCCGTCTCGAGCTGCTCGATCTTGTCCGCCAGGTCGGCGCGCTCGCGCCAGACATCCTCGAAGCTCGCGGCGATCTCGTCGAGCAGCCTGTCCATGGCCGCGCGCTGGTAGCCGAAGAGCCCCGTGCCCGGAGTCATGTGTCTGATCTCGACCGGTGTGAGTGCCATCTCGTCTCCCCTCTTAGTGGAACAGATCCAGGATCCGCAACAGCGCTTCTCGGATGACGATCAGCACGACGATCCCGACGATCGGTGAGAGATCGAGCGGGCCCAAAGCTGGGAGCAGCCGCCGGAAGATCCGCAGATAGGGCTCTGACACGTCGTACAGGAAGCGCTGGATCCTGTTCAGCCAGGGCGAGTACGGCAGCCGCAGCCAGCTCGTGATGATGTACGCGAAGATGACGAGGGTGTAGACCGTGATGAAGACGCTTACGAACGTCTTCGCCTGGTCGACCGCGTCAGCGAGCAACGTGAGTGTGGCCATTACGCCCATCCCAGAGGCGTTCGCGGCCGAGGGCGAAACTCCTAGGCCTGGTTGAAGAACCCTCCGCGCTCGAGCAAACGCGCTCGTTCCTCTGCGGAGACCTCGACGTTGCGCGGCGTGAGGAGGAACACCTTGTCGGCGACGCGCTGCATGCCGCCGTCGAGCGCGTACGTGAGACCGCTCCCGAAATCGATCAGTCGCTTGGCGAGGTCCTGGTCGCAGCCCTGGAGGTTGAGGATCACCGGCACGCCCTCCTTGAAGCGGTCGGCGATCTGCTGCGCGTCGTTGAAGCTGCGCGGCAGCACGAGGTGCACGCGGGCGGAGCCGCCGCCCCCGCCGCCACTCCCACCCCGCGGGACGCTCTCGACACCGCGCAGGCGGCGCGGCTCGGGAGCGGGCCGCAGGACGCTCGTGCGACCCGAGGGCGCCGACGACTCGGGGTCGGTCCAATCGTCGAATTCCTCGCGGCCGCGGCGCCGGGGCGCGAGCCGGCGAACGTTCGGCCGGTCCGCATAGACGCGCTGCAGCTCCTCGTCGGTGAGGTAGCCCTCCTCGTCCCAATCCTCTTCCTCGGCGATCCCGAAGTAGACGAGGGTCTTGTTCCAGACATCGGCGAAGCCCATGGCGCGGAATCTTACTGCGGTCGCCGGTTGCCGAATATCGACGAGCCGACCCGGATGTAGGTCGCGCCCTCCTCGACGGCGACTCGGTAGTCCTGGCTCGTGCCCATCGAGAGCTCCCGGAGGCCGTGCCGGCCGGCCAGGTCGCGCAGGCGCCGGAAGTACGGCCGCGACGCCTCCGGATCGGCCGCCGGCGGCGGCATCGTCATCAGGCCGCGCACGTCGGGATAGAGCTCGAGGAACGCACCGAGCTCGTCCGGCGCGACGCCGGACTTGTTCGCCTCGCCGGAGAGGTTGACCTCGACGAGGGCCGGAATGGTGAGCTTGCCCGCGGCCGACGCAGAATCGAGCGAGTGGCACAGCTCGCAGGTCGCGTTGACGATCTTCGCCTTGCGGCTCTGGAGATGGCCGATGAAGTGCCAACGGAACGCAGCGCCGTAGCGCGCGTGCTTCGCCTCGAGATCCTGCGCGCGGTTCTCGCCGACGACGGTGACGCCCGCGTCGACGAGCAACTGCAACTCGTCGACGGAGAGGTACTTCGTCGCGACCACGACGGTGACCGACGGGCCGACCTCGGCCTGCAGCGCCGCGTAGCGCTCGGCGATCCCGTCAGGCGACGTAGGCGATGACACCCTGCCGGCCCGTCTTGCCGTGGTCGCGCCGATGCGAGAAGTACCGGTCGGCGTTGCACGAGGTGCAGATGTCGAACCGATCGACGTGCACACAGCCGGCCGCGCGCAGCGCGCGCTCGGCGGACGTCCACAGGTCGAGCTTGCCGTCGCGGACGACGTCGTCGCCGAACGCCTCGCGGAACGGCGTCGCGACCTCCTCCCCCACCTCGTAGCAGCACGGGCCGATGCTCGGGCCGATTGCCGCCGCGACGTCGCGTCCACCGAGTGCGCGGACGCCGTTGCCGACGAGGCCCGCGAGTAGTCCGCGCCAGCCTGCGTGCAGGATCCCGACCGCCGGGAACTCGTCGGTCGCACGTGCGATCGCGATCGGGATGCAGTCCGCCGCGAGCAGGAGCATGGCGCGGCCCGGCTCGTCGCTCCAGAGTCCGTCGCAGTGGCCGTAGACGGTGCCGGGCGTGACGATGCCGCGCGGCTGCGCCTCGGTCACGGTCGAGCCGTGCCGCTGCCACGCCATCGTCGCTCCGTCGGGATCGGCGCCGACGGCGTCGCAGAGACGTGTGCGGTTCTCGACGACGCTTGCAGGATCGTCCTCCGTGAGGATGCCGAGGTTGAGCGACGCGAACGCGCCTTCGCTGACGCCGCCCAGGCGCGTCGAGAACGCGACGCGGTACGGCCCGGGAGCGTCCCAGTCGACGAGGCCGACGCCACTCACGTGCCAGAGCTTCGCAGAAGTGCGCGCGCGCGACGCAGGAGCTTGTCGCGCGTGTTCGTCGCGGGGTCTTCCACCACGTCGTGCAACAGCGCCTGCAGCGCGTGCCCCAGCTCTGGGCCCGGAGCGAAGCCGAGCTCGATCAGGTCGTTGCCGTCGACGGCGAGATCGCCGAGGCGGTGCGGGCTCTTCAGCTCCCGCTCGAGCGTCTGCCTGAAGCGGTCCACCTTCTCCAGGTCGGCGACCGGAGCCTCGCTCGCGCTGCGCTTGCCGCGGAAGTCCGCCTCCTTGTGGTCGACGAGCTCGAAGGCGAGCTCGTCGCCGTGCTTCGCGAGGAACCGCCGCGCTCGCAGCGCGTCGCCGTGGCCGATCTGGAACATGTGGTGTCGCACGATGCGCGTCACCCGGGTGCGGAGCGCGTTCGGATAGCGCAGGCGTCTCAGGGCGCCCGCCGCCAGATCGGCGCCCACCTGCTCGTGGCTGCGCTGCGAATAGCCCGGCTTCGCGTAGTAGTGCAGGCGGCCGTCCGTGCTGCGCCAGGCGACTTGCGGCTTCCCGAGGTCGTGGAACAGCGCGGCGAGCCGCACGGAGAGCGACATGTCGGCGTCGGCCGCCAACTGGACGACCGCGAACGTGTGCTCGTCGACCGTGAGGTCGTGATATCGGCTCTCCTGCTCGAAGCCGATTGCCCGCTCGAACTCCGGCAGAAGCTCGACGAGCACACCGGTGTCGCGCGCGAGCCTCAGCGCGCGGGCGGGCTCGCGTCCGAGCAGCAGCTTCGACAACTCGCCCATTCCGTCCGCGTGCAGGCCCCCGCCGATGCGCTCGCCGGAGACGAGCTTCACCGACGCCGCCTCCTCGCGCATCTGCCGCACGGTCGACTCATCCGGCTCGAATCCCAGCTGGGAGACGAAGCGCAGCGCACGGACGAGTCGCAGTGGATCCTCGGCGAAACTCTGCGGCGAGACGGTGCGCAGGATCCGTAGCTCGAGGTCGCGCCGGCCGTCGAGCGGATCCACGAGGTCGCCCGTCGAGAGGCGTCGGGCCATCGCGTTGACGGTGAAGTCGCGGCGGCGCATATCGGCCTCCACCGTGAGCGCCGGGTCGGCGACGATCTCGAAGTCGTGCCGGCCGGGGCCGGTGCTCACCTCCTTGCGCGGCGGGGCAAACTCGATGCCTGCGGGCGCGAGTCTGCGAACCGTCTTGTCGCGTGGATGGAGGCGGACGCCCACGAGCCGGTTTGCGACGACGAGGTCCTCGACGCGGCCGTGCGGCGCGAGCCTCTGCTTCAACCCCTCGGTGTCGAGCCCGGGCACGAGGAAGTCGGCGTCCTTCGAGGAGTCGAGCCCGAGCAGCTCGTCTCGCACCGCACCGCCGACGAGATACGCGTCGAGGTCTAGGCCGCGCACGTAGGTTTCGAGCTCCTGCCTCACGTGCCCATTCTCTAGATGGTTGAGGCCGCGGCGGGGTGCGTCTGGGGATGGCTCAGGCCAAGCCGTGTGGACGAGTCAGCCGAAGGTAAGGCTGGTTTGCCTTGCCGAGGCTGGATCGGCCGCACGGCGCAGTGCATGAGCCACCATCCAGGCGTGCACTGTCGTGGTCTCAGCCGTCTGGGGGCGGGGTTCTAGAGATGCGCGATCGCTTCGATCTCGACGAGCGCGCCGGACGGCAACTTCGCCACCTCGACCGTCGAGCGCGCCGGTGGCCGGTCGCCGACGTGCGCTGCGTACACCGAGTTCATTCCCTGGAAGTCGTCGAGGTTCTGGAGGAAGACCGTGGTCTTCACGAGCTTGTCGAGGCTCGTCCCGGCCGCGGCGAGGACCGCCGCGAGGTTCGCGAACACCTGCTGCGTCTGCTCTTCGATCGTCCCGCCCGAAAGCTCCTTGTCGCCGGGCTTCAGCGCCAGCTGGCCCGACACGAAGACGAAGTCGCCGAGGCGGATCGCCTGCGAATACGGCGCTCCCTGGAACGGCGCAGGCGCCGCTTCGGTGCGCACGACGGTCTTGTCAGCCACGTTCGTCTCCTTTGCTCTCACAAGCCTGCAACAGTGCGACGCCGAGCGCCTTGAAGATCGCCTCGAGCACGTGCTGGGTGTCCTTGCCGTTCAACAGCCGCACGTGCAACGTCACGCCGGCGCCCTCGGTGAAGCGCTCGAGAAAACGGCGCGCGACGTCCGTGCCGAGCCCACCGATGCGCGCCTCCGTCAGATCGACGTTCGAGACGAGCAGCGGTGCCTCGGACGTCTCGAGCACGACGTTCGCGAGCGCCTCGGACGAGGTCATCATCGCCGAGCCGTAGCCTCGGCCTTCGCGCAGTGGGCCGGCGAGCGCGCGGCCCAGCGCGCTGCCCGCCTCGGAGACCTCGGCCTCCGCGGTGCCCGGCTCGACCTCGAGGGTGACGTCGAAGCGGGCGTACTCGACGAGCCGCTCCAGCAGGCGGTCGAGCACCGGCAAGCCGGTCTCGACGGTCGCGGAGCCGCTGCCGCGAAGCTCCACGCGGATCCCGCTCCGTCCGGCTGCCTGCTCGGGTGCTCCCATGCTCGAAGCGCAGGCTACAGGAGCCCGCAGGAGTCGGACCGGCGCCGTTTCCCGGGTGCGATTGCGGGTTGCAAAGATAGGCCGAACGGCCCTCCCCTGGTGGGGGATCCGGGCGTACGGTCAGTCCTCGGCCCTGATGGGACGTATGCGGTGCGTAGCTGCGGCAGTGCTCGTGGTCGTCGTGGGGGGAGTCGCCGTTGCGACCCCGCCGGGCCGCACCAGTCCTGCGCGCGCTCACCCGGGGCACGCGTCGCTGCGGTTCGCCGTCGGCTATGCATCCGAGCGGACACTCGAGACGGCGCTTCGCACCGAGCCTGCGGTCGTGGTGCGAATGCTTCCCGCGCTGCGCGTCGCCGAGGTGCGGACGACGGCGCCCGCGCTCGCTGCGAGGCTGCGGCACGCGCGGGGTATCCGCTTCGTCCAGCGCGAGGTGTCGCGCAGTTCCGTTGCCGAGCCCGGCGTCACGCTCGCGTCGCTGACGCCGCGCGCGGTCTGGGAGTGGCAGAACCGCGTCACGCGGACTGACACCGTTGCGCCGTCGGTCCTGCGAGCGGCAGCGTCGGTGCAGATCGCTGTCATCGACACGGGCGCCGACCTCATGGCGCCGGACATCGCCGCGAAGACGCCGCACGCCTACAACACGCGCACCGGCACCGGCGACGTGCGCGACGTGAACGGTCACGGCACGTTCGTCGCCTCGCTCGCCGCGGGATCCGTGACGAATGCCGACGGAATCGCCGGCGCGGGCGGCGACGCCCAACTGCTGGTCGTCAAGTCGGGGAGCGCGAGCGGCGTCTTCACCGATGTCGACGAAGCTGCCGGCATCGTCTACGCGGTCGATCACGGGGCGAAGATCGTGAACCTCAGCGTCGGCGGCCCGACCACGTCGGTGACGGAGAAGCGTGCGATTCAGTACGCCGTGCAGCGCGGTGCGCTGCTCGTGGCGGCCGTCGGCAACGAATTCGCGCAGGGAAACCCGGTCGAGTATCCGGCCGCGCTTCTCCAGCCCGCCGGCTCGGACGGCGTCGGCGGATCCGGGCTCGCGGTGACGGCGTCGACTGCAGCGGGCGCGCGCGCGTCGTTTGCGAACACGGGCTCCTGGATCTCGCTGGCGGCCCCGGGCGAGAACGTCTTCGGCGCGGTGTCGCAGCTCGCGACCTCCGCCGCCTATCCGCGCAGCCCGCTGCCCGGTGCGCTGAGCGGCGAGTACGGATACGCGAGCGGCACCTCGTTCGCCGCGCCGCAGGTGTCGGGCGCCGCTGCGCTCGTCTGGGCGGCGAATCCGTCGCTCACGGCGCAGGAGGTGGCGCAGATCCTGAAGGAGACGGCCACGGGCGCGGGACGCTGGGCGCCGGACCTCGGCTTCGGCATCGTCGACGCCGCCGCGGCCGTCGCGCGGGCGCAGGCGCGGGCTCCGGGTGTCCTGCTGTCGGGCAACCGCGTCCACACGACGCTGCGGCTGAACTGGAGCGGGAGCGCGGTGCGGTACTCGCTCTCCTTGAGCCTCGACTCGGGCCCGGCGACGAGCGTGCTGGCTGCAACGCCGCAGACGAGCACGACGGTGACGCTCGCGCGGGGCCACTCCTATGCGTTCTCGGTCGCCGCCCTCGACACCTCGGGTGTCTCGACCGCGACGTCGGTGCCGCTGACGGTCTCGCTCGGCACGGCGCGCTCGAGGCGTTAGGGCGCTCGCCGCTAGACGTCGACGCGCTCGATCGACGCGCCGAGCGCGCGGAGGCGCTCGTCGATGCGTTCGTACCCCTTGTCGATCTGGTGTGCCGCTCCGATCGTCGACTGCCCTTCGGCGGTGAGCGCAGCGAGCAGCATCGCCATGCCGGCGCGGATGTCCGGGCTCTCCATCCGCTGACCGAGCAGCTGTGTCGGTCCTGTCACGACTGCGCGGTGCGGGTCGCAGATGATGATCCGTGCGCCCATCGACACGAGCTTGTCGGCGAAGAACAGGCGGTTCTCGAACATCTTCTCGAACATGAGCACCGTCCCGAACGCTTGCGTCGCCACCGTCACCGCGATCGACGTGAGGTCCGACGGGAACGCCGGCCAGGGGCCGTCCTCGATCTTCGGGATCATCCCGCCGAGGTCGTCCTGCACGACGAGCGACTGGCGCAGCGGCACGTGCACGGAGTCGTCGCCCACCTCGACACGCACGCCGAGCTTCGCGAGCGCGGGGACGATGGAGATCAGATCGCTTGGCCGGACGCCTTCGATGGTGACGTCCCCCTCCGTGATCGCCGCCATGCCGATGAAGCTGCCGACCTCGATGTGGTCGGGGCCGATCGCCCAGGCGCCGCCGGAGAGTCGCTCAACGCCGGTGATGCGCAGCACGTTCGACTCGATCCCGTCGATGCTCGCCCCGATCGAGACGAGAAAACGGCAGAGGTCCTGGACGTGCGGCTCGCACGCGGCGTTGCCCAGCACCGTCTCGCCGTGTGCGAGCACGGCGGCCATCACGGCGTTCTCCGTCGCCATGACGCTCGCCTCGTCGAGGAAGACGCGTGCGCCTCGCAGCCCCTCGGTCGTCATTGCATACCGCTCGCCGAACTCGATTGCCGTGCCGAGCTCGGCGAATGCGTGGATGTGCGGGTCGAGCCTTCGCCTGCCGATCACGTCACCGCCGGGCGGCGGCATGGTGGCCTTGCCGAAGCGTGCGAGGAGTGGCCCGGCGAGCAGGAACGACGCGCGAATGCGCCGGCAGAGCGCCTCGTCGGGCGCCCACTTCTCGACGTTCGTCGTGTCGAGGCGGACGTCGTTCGGTCCGGTCCACCCCACCTCGGCGCCGAGATCGGCGAGCAGCTCGAGCATCGTGTCGACGTCGCGGATCCGCGGCACGTTGGACAATGACACCGGCTCGCTCGCGAGCAGCGACGCGCAGATGATCGGCAAGGCGCCGTTCTTGTTGCCGGCCGCCCGGATGCGACCGTTGAGCGGGCGACGGCCCTCGATCACGAAGGCATCGGCAACGGCGGATGCGACGGCCATGGCGGACTATGCTAGCCAGCCGATGGCTCCGACCCGTGACCAGGCGTGGCAGACGCTCACGAAGTACACGCAGAGCGAATCGCTGCGCCGTCATGCCCTCGCCGTCGAGGCGTCGACCGCCGCGTACGCCCGTCAGCTCGGCGGCGACGAGGAGCTCTGGCGGGTGGCTGCGCTCCTGCACGACTTCGACTACGAGATGCACCCGACGCTCGACAAGCATCCCCAGGACGGTGCGCCGATCCTGCGTGACGAGGGGTATCCGGAAGAGGTCATCGACACTGTCCTCTCGCACGCCGAGCATCTCGGGCTGCCGCGCGACACGCCGCTGAAGAAGGTGCTCTTCGCGTGCGACGAGCTCTCGGGTTTCGTGCACGCGTGCGCGCTCGTGCGGCCGACCGGGCTCGAGGGCCTCGAGCCGAAGTCGGTACGCAAGAAGCTCAAGCAGCCGTCGTTCGCCGCGGGCGTCCACCGTGAGGATGTCTTCAAGGGCGCCGAGGAGCTGGGTGTCGAGCTCGACGACCACATTCGCACCGTCGTCGAGGCGCTCCGGCCGATCTCGGCCGAGCTCGGCCTGCCCGCGTAGCTCAGCCGGCGGCAGCGACGCCGGCGGCGAGACGCTGCAGGTCGTCCTCGCTCGTCCACCAGCCGCACGACACACGCTCGAGATTCCGTCCCGGAAGCTCGCGCACGATCACTCCCTGCTCGTCGAGTTGCGCGACGAGCTCTGTTGGATCTCCGTTGGGACGAAACGACACGAGCGTCGAGTGGCCGGGCGGCGTCACGACCTCGACGCGCTCCGCGAGCAGCTCGCTGCAGCGCGCGGCCTGCTCGGTCGCGCGCCCGTATCGCCACTCGGGATGTACTGCAAGCGCAGCGATGAGGCCGCGCAGCACCGGCGTTGCGAGCCAGCCCGAGTCGAAGCGCAGCGCGCCGTCCTTCGGTACGAACGCGCCCGTCGGCTCGTAGGACGTCTGCGAGAGATACCCGGGCGCAGCGATCTGCAGCCGCTCGGGATCGCGCACGAAGAGCGCGCCGCTCGGCTCGGGCGCGCATAGCCACTTCTGCGCCGACACCGTGTAGAAGTCGAGGTCGCCCGCCGTGACGGGAATCGCGCCCGCGGACTGTGCGCCGTCGGCGAGCACCGGCACACCGCCGTCCTCGCGGATCCGCTCGAGGTCGAGGCGGTGTCCCGTCGTCCAGAGCACCTGCGAGGTCGCGACCAAACGAGTGCGCGGCGAGATCGCGGCGAGGATTCCGTCTTCGGTCGCCTCCCGTGCAATCACCACGCGAACACCCGACGCGTGTACCGCCGCCGTCAGCCCGAAGTGCTCCTGGTCGGTTATCACGACTTCGTCGTCGGGGCCGAGCCCGAGACCGGAGAGCACGATCGAGCAACCGCGCGACGTCGAGTCCGTGAGCGCGACGAGCGACGGCTCGGCGCCGATCACCGCTGCGAGGCCGAGCCTCGCCTCCTCGCGCAGGGCCAAGAGGCGCTCGATCCATGCGGTGCCGCTGCGGCCTCGTGCGAGGTCGAGCTGCGTCTGCTCGATGATCGCGTCGGCGCTCGTCTTCGGCACCGGCCCGTTCGTGCCCGCGTTGAGATACGCGTAACGCTCGAGCACCGGGAACTGGGCGCGTGCCTCCTCGAAGGTCATCCGACGTGGAGTTCTACCGGTGCGTGATCCGAGAGGAGGCAGCCGTCGACGCGGCGGCGCTCCTCGGGCCACGCGACGGCCGGCGTCGACGGCGCACCGCGTACGAGGATCTGGTCGATTCCGTGACCCGGCTCCGAGTACGCGCGCTCACGCAGCTCGTCATAGGTGCGCCCGTCTACCGGCAAGACATTCGTGTCGCCGCAGAGGATCACCGGTTCGTCGCCCGCCGCGAGCTCCTCGACGAACGCCGCGGCGCGCCGGAACTGCTCGTCGGCGTGAGCGGCCGTGGTGTGGAAATTGCCGACTACGCCGGCCTCCGCGATGCGCAGCGCCTGGCAGACGCGGCGCTCGCCCTCGCCGCGACCGCTGATCTGCCGCAGCTCTTCGTCCTGCACGCCCACCCCGCGCCGGACGAGGATCGCGTTCGCCTGGCCGGTGAGCGCCGAGCGCAGCAGACCGTGATGAACGTCCGTCAGCACGGCGCCGAGCGCGGCGCTGCCGAGCAGCGGCCGCCTGGCGACGGCCACGGCCGCCGACATGCCGCTCCAGTCGCCGAGGCGCTCGAGCGCCCACAGCGGAACCTCCTGGAGACACACCACGTCGGGCTCGTCGGCGGTTGCGAGCCGAACCATCGCCTCGAGATACGCGCGGCGCCCGGGCGGGACGGCATTGCCGTGGAAGAGGTTCCACGTACGGACGAGGAGGGGCACGGGCGTAGCCTACGGCTGCAGATGCGCGTGCTCCTCGCAGATCCGCCCGCCTTCACGCCGACCTACGACCACGAGCTCGCGGCCGCGCTCGGGCGCGCGGGCGCCGAAGTCGAGCTGGTGACGTCGCGCTTCCGCTTCGGACCGGTGCCGGCGCCGGACGGCTACACGCGCACCGAGCTCTTCTATCCGCTGTCGTCGCGGCTCTTCAAGCGCTCCCCCCTGCGCGTGCCGCTGAAAGCGGCCGAGCATTCGGCCGGGCTCGCCGCGTTGCGACGCCGTCGCGCCGACGTCCTGCATCTCCAGTGGCTCGCGGCACCGCAACTCGACGCGCGCCTCTTCCGGCCGCACCTGCCGTCCGTCTTCACCGCGCACGACCTGCTGCCGCGACGCACGGCGAAGCGCGTCGGCCTGTGGCGGACGCTGCTCGGCCGCTTCGACCGCGTCGTCGTGCACAGCGAGAACGGCCGGGCCACTCTGGAAGGCATCGGCGTCGACGCCGCGCGGTTGCGCGTCGTGCCTCATCCCGTCTTCCCGAGCGACCCGACGCGCACCGACGACGGCTGCACCGTCCTCTGCTTCGGCGTCATCCGGCCGTACAAGGGACTCAGCGATGCGATCGAGGCCGTCCGTCGCGCGGGCGATGCGCGCCTGCTCATCGTCGGCGACCCGCTCGAGCCACTCGAGCCGTACCGCGCCGCCGCCGCCGGGCTCGACGTCGAGTGGCGGCTCGGCTACCTGGTGCCGGCCGAGGTCGACCGCGCATTCGGCGACGCGACGATTGCGCTCTTCCCGTACAAGCCGGAGCTCGATCAGAGCGGCGCGCTGTTGCGCGCACTCGGCGCAGGAGTCCCGGCGGTTGCATACGACGTCGGCGGCGTCGCGGAGCCCGTGCGCCGCTTCGGCGCGGGGCGCGTGGTGGCGCCCGGCGACGTGGCGGCGCTCGCCGCGGCAGTGCACGAGCTCCTGACCGACCCCGCCGCGCTCGAGGAGGCGCGTGCTGGTGCGCACCGTGCGCGCGAGGAGCTGACGTGGGACGCCGCGGCGCGCGCGCATCTTGCGATCTACGAGGAGATCGCAGGATCTACACGCGCCGCCGCTGCGCCGACCTGATCGCGCGCCAGCTCGACGTCTTCGCCGAGGACGAGGCGAACGGGCTCTTCGCAGAGGTGCGCGAGAAGAAGGAGCTCTACGATC
>JANMWV010000598.1:0-1638 GCA_031394165.1 Actinomycetes bacterium | reverse complement strand
AGGCGACGAGCTGCCGGGTGTCGCTGGGCTTCAACCCTAATGGGTTGTCCGTGTCGGTGATCGCGTAGGTCATCCGGTACTGCTCGACGGCACGGGCGCGGTCGCGCCAGACCTGCCGCCGCCTCGACCCGACCGGTGGGGTGCCGACGGCTCGACGGAGGTAGTGGTCGCTGTCGTCCTCGGCTTCGAGGACCGTCTCGTCGACGCGCCTGGCGATGACGACGTCGATGTGGCGGAGATCGGCAACGTCAGTCGCGTGCTCGACGAGGTATCGGCTGCGCTGGGTGCTCGACTCCTCCGCCTCAGTGACCACAGTCGCGTGGTGAGCAACATAGGCGGCCACGCGATCGATGACGCGCTCGCGTTCGGCACGCGACTGTCCACGCGATCGTCCCGGTATGTGGACGCGACTGCGTTCCTGCTGAAGCTTCCGGAGCTGCTGCTCGGCGGCGTCGCGTGCGGCGATCAGTTCCGGCAGGTCCGCAGTGCGGTCGGCTGGCGCGCGACCTATCACCTCGGTGAGCTGCCTTTGCTCGCGGATCAGGTCGGCACTCGGCATCGACGAGAAGTGGGCGGCCCGGTCCAGGTCGATCGCGAGTTGCTGCGCCCGGCTGGTCGACAGCCCGGACCGCAGGACGTTGAGGCTGTCGCGCTCGACCGTCGGTGCGTGTGGCGGACTTTCGAGGTCGTGCTCGAGTTCGCCGACCGTTACGATGTGGTTGCCGAGCCGACCCCGGCTGAGCGCGACGTAGCCCAGCTCTTGGTACAGGTCGTCGCTGGCAAGCAGGAACGCCCGGTCGCACGTCATCCCCTGGGCCTTGTGCACCGTCGACGCGTAGGCATGGGCGAGGTAGCCGGCATCGAGGTAGTCCGGTGGGAGGGTCGCCCGCTCTCCGGTGGAGAACGCGACCGTCATCGTCCGGTGGTCGACGTCGACCTCGTCCACCGCGCCGCGCGTGCCGTTGCGGACGCCGAGCCGAGCGTCGTTGCGAAGCGTCATCACCTCGTCTCCGCGCTGGTAGGCCAACCCTCGAACCGACAGCTCCGGTCCGTCGAGCCGACCGGCCGCCGCGACGACGTTACGAGCGCAGCTGTTCAGGCTCGCGACGTCCTGGTTGCGCGACGCGAGCATCACGGCGTCCTCGCCATTGGAGCGGGCGGCGGCCCACCGGCTGACGATGGTCTCGACCGCTTCGTCGTAGGAGTCGACGGCGGTGATGCGGTCGTGGCCGTGGTACGCGGCCAGCGCGCGATCGACGTCGCCGTCGCGAAGCTGCCGCAAGGCTTGCTGCTCCCATCGCTCGCGCTGGCTGCGGTTGGTGGTCAGCTCCGCACCGGGCATCCGCTCAGCGAGGGCGGCGAGCAGACCGCCGGCATCGATCTCAGGGAGCTGCTTCGGATCGCCGACGAGAACGACCTTGGCGCCGGCCCGCTCGGCGTGGTCGAGCACGCGAGCGAGCACGCGTGTGCCGACCATCCCGGCTTCGTCGATCACGAGCACGGTGTTCGCATCCATCGACGACCGGTCGAGCCGGCCCAGCAACCGCGTCAACGTCGACGATGGGATGCCGGCGGCCGACTGGAGCTCAGCCGCGGCGCGGGCGGCGAGCGCTGCGCCGATGACTTCATACCCGGATG
>JANMWV010000572.1:0-11218 GCA_031394165.1 Actinomycetes bacterium | reverse complement strand
CGCCCTTCAAGGGAGAGATCGTGATCGTTGCGATCGGGCTGCACGAAGCGCCGGGCGGTCGCGGCGAAGACCTCACGCATCTGCTCGCGAGCGGCTTCCGTGCCGACATGGCGGTGGTCTGCGAGCTCAGCGGCCACGAGGTCGCAGTCGCGCACATGGGCCAGGCGACTGCGGAGATCACGATTTCCCGACCGGGCATGCCGACGCACGAACTGCAGACACCTGCCGGTACGCCGCACCCGCTGCACGCCGCAGGCACGCTGCTCGATACGATCAGCGCTCGCAACTCCGAGCTCGCCGAGCACACGCATCCGTGGGTCGGCTCGGAGACGTACTTCATCGGCGAGGTGCACGGGGGCGACTTCTATAACCGCTTTCCCACGACCTGCCGCATCGTCGGGACGCGCCGCTGGGCTCCCGGCAACACGCTCGAAGCGGTCGAGGCGGAGTACCGCACGCTCCTGGACTGCGTCGCGGCGGAGACCGGCTGCGACTTTGAGCTCGACCTGAAGCTCGTCCGCGGCGCCTATGAGATCGACGAAGACCACCCGCTGCTGGAGGCCCTGCAGGCGTCGTACCTCGAGGTGACCGGCAAGACCCTCGACCCGGTGGGGATCAAGGTCGTCGCCGACGGCGCGCTCTTCGCGGCCGCGGGCATCCCAACCGTGTATCACGGCCCGGTTGGATCGGGCGCCCACGCAGACGTCGAGTACATCACGGTCGACGAGCTCGTGCGTGCGGCGAGCGTCTACGTCGCGCTGCTGCGGAGGCTGCTGACGTGAGCTGGATGCCGTCGCGCGAGCTCGGCGAACGGTGGCCGAACCTGCTCGCGGTGGGCGGGCATCCCGCGGTCGACATGCCGCCCCACGTCGTCGAAGCGGCGGCGAGTGCCGCACGGCGCGCCGAGTACGCGCCGACGCGGGGCCTACAGGCGCTCCGCGAGGCGGTCGCCGCCGAGCACGACGTCGACCCCGACCGGAACGTGATCGTCACGCTCGGCGGCATGCAGGGCCTCTACCTCGCCGCGCGCGCGTTCGGCGCGCACAGCGTCACGCACGCCCCTTCCTTCTTCTTCGCGCAGCTGATCGATGCCGCGGGTGGCGAGTGCGCTGTCGCGTACGACTGGGACGAGTTCGCAACCGCCGTGACGAAGGAGACGACGCTCGCGATCGTCAACACGCCGATCAATCCGACCGGGTACGCCTTCCGCCAGGGTGATCTCGACGCGATCGCCGCCGGGCTCGCCACGAGCGACGCGCTGCTGCTGAGCGACGAGGCGTACTACGGGTTGCTGTACGACGGCGTACCGCACCTCTCGCCCGCGTCGCACCCCGACCTGCGAGATCGCACGCTCGTGTTGCGCAGCTTCTCGAAGACGTTCGGCATGGCGGCGTGGCGCATCGCGTACGCCGTCGGGCCGGAGTCCGCGATCGACGCGCTCGCGCAGGAGCTCCAGTGGCAGGCGCTCGCGATCGACGGCGTCGCCCAGGCCGCCGCCCACGCTGCGCTCACCGGGCCGCGCGGCTGGATCGAGGATGCGATCGCCGAGCTCGCCGAGATGCGTCCGCGCGCCATCGCGGTAGCGAATGCGGCCGGGCTTCGCGCCGAGCTGCCCGAGGGCTGCGCGTTCATCTGGGCGTCGATCGAGGGCGACGAGGACGAAACGAGCGACCTGCTGGCGCGCGAGTACGGCATCCCCGCGCTGCCCGGGCGGCACTTCCACGCGCGCACACCCCACCTGCGCATTCCGTTCGGAGGCCGGACGGCAGCGCGCGAAGCGCTGCTCGAACGGCTCAGCGCAGTACACCTCCCGGCCGCGCGCCCGTGAGCGCGCCGTCGGCGACGACGCGCTCGCCGTTCACCCAGACTCCGATCACGCCGTCGGGGCTCTGCTTCGGCTCGGCGTACGTCGCGTTGTCGACATAGCGCTCCGGATCGAGCAGCACGAGATCCGCGCGCTTCCCGACCTCGATGCGGCCGCGGTCGCCGAGGCCGAGCCGCGCAGCCGCGCGCGAGGTCAGCCTCGCGACGGCCTCCTCAACCGGAATCAGCCCGTCGCGCAGTGCGAAACGGCCGAGGAAACGCGGGGCCGTTCCATACAGACGCGGATGCGGATGCTCACCGAAGATGCCGTCGGAGCCGACGAGCTGGCGCGCATGCGCTGCGATCGTGCGTACCGACTCGTCGCTCGCGTAGTGGATGATCATCTGCGCCGAGAGCTTCGACTCGACGAGGAGATCGAGCACCGTCGCGACAGGATCACCGCCGAGCTCGGCGATCGAGCGGCCACCAACGGTGATCCGCTCGGGCCCGAGCTCGCCGAGCTGGTTCTCCCAGCCTGGCAGGCCCGTCTCCACGTCGACGGCGATCCGCCGTCGCTCGCCGGCATCGGCCGCACGCGCGAGCGTCGCCTCGGCGCCGCCCTCCTGCGCCCACGCGGGAAGCAGCGACGCGAGCAGCGTCGAGCCCGCACCGTACGGATACTGGTCGAACGTCGCTCCGGACCGTTCGACGAGCTCGAGCAGCGGCTCGATCAGCGCCTCGTCGGCAAGCGACTTCAGATGCGAGAGATGCAGCGGCGCGCCCGAGCGGCGCGAGACCTCCACCATCTCACCCACGGCTTCGAGCACGTCCCGCCCCTCGTTCCGCACGTGCGGAACGATCGGTGCGCCAAACTCCGCTGCCACCTGGGCGACCGCGACGAGCTCCTCCGTGTCTGCATATGCGCCCGGGAAGTAGACGAGCCCGAACGACAGCATGCGGGCACCCGCCTCGAAGCCGAGGCGCACCTCATGGCGCATCTCCTCGATCCGCGGCGGAACGCGCTCACCGCCGACGACGAAGTCGCGAACCGCGCTGTGACCGACGGATGGGACGAGCGTCATCGCCGGCCGCGTCGCCTGGAGCGCGTCGAGGTACTCCGCGACGCTCGACCACGGCCACTCGGTCGGTCCCTCGCCTTCGAGCGCGCGCAGGTACGCGCGCCGCGCACGCCAGTCGGAGACCGGAGCGGGCGCGAGCCCGTCGGGGCAGATCACCTCGGTCGTGAACCCTTGCAGCACCTTGGGCGCGAGCAACGGATCGTCGAACGGCGCGAGCGCAGAGTGCGCGTGCAGATCGATGAAGCCCGGGCACAACATCGAGCCCGTCGCATCGAGAACGTCGCCCGCGAGCCCGTCGCCGATCGCGACGATCTTCCCGTCGGCGACGCCGACATCGCTGCGAAACGACGCGCCGTTGCCCGGGAACACCTCGGCGCCGCGGACGACGAGCATCAGAGGACGGCGAGCAGTCCGCCGTCGACGTAGATGATCTGCCCGTTGACGAAGTCCGACCCAGCGGACGCGAGGAAGACGGCCGCGCCCACCAACTCGGACGGATCACCCCAGCGGCCCGACGGGACTCGCGCACGCAGCCACGCGTCGAATGCCGGATCCTCCTGAAGGACGGTGTTCATCTCCGTGCGGAAATACCCCGGGCCGATGCCGTTCGCCTGAATGCCGTGGCGTGCCCAATCCGCGCACATCGCGCGCGTCAACTGCTTCACGCCTCCCTTGGACGCGGTGTAGGGCCCGATCGTCTCCCGACCGACTTCGCTCGTCACCGAGCACGTGTTGACGATCTTGCCTCGCCGGCGCTCGATCATCGCGGGCACCACGGCACGCGACACGAGGAACGCGCTCGTGAGGTTCACGTCGATGACACGCTGCCAGTCCTCGAGCGAGAACGTCTCGAGCGAACCGCGCATCTGGATGCCGACGTTGTTCACAAGGATGTCGACCTGGCCGACGGCCGCGACCCCGTCGGCCACCGCGGCTTCGTCGGTGATGTCGAACGGCGCCGCGAAGGCTCCGTCGATCGTGGCAGCCGCGGTCTCGCAGGTTTCGCGCGACCGTCCGTTGACTGCGACGCGCGCGCCCGCCTCCGCGAGGCCGCGCGCGAGCGCCAGGCCGAGCCCGCGGGTGGAACCGGTGACGAGCGCCGTGCGGCCCGACAGGTCGAACAGCCCGCTCACGCCGGGATGACGGGCAGGACGACGTGCGACGGATACACGTTCGTGTGCAGCACGGTCTGCCGTGCGACCTCCATGCGCGTGCCGGTGCCGACGTCCTCGCCGGTGTTGAGGTTGCGCGAGAAGCGCGGGAAGCTCGAGCTCGTCACGTCGAGCCGGACGCGATGCCCCTGCTTGAAGACGATCGCGGCGGGATAGCAGCGGATGCGGTACTCCGCGACCTCATCGGGCTCGAGCAGCTCCGTCGAGTCGCCTTCATGCGAGTTACGGTAGCGCGCACGCAGGATGCCCTCGGTCACGAAGATCGAGCGGCCGGCGGGGTGGACGTCGCAGAGCCGCACGATGAAGTCGGTGTCCTTCACGTTCGAAGCGGCGTAGAGCACCATCTCGACCGGACCGAGCACCTCGAGATCCGCCTCGAGCGGCTCGCTCGTGTAGACGAGCACGTCGTCGCGGCCCTCGAGCACGCGCTGGTCGATCGGCCCTGGGCGCACGGGCGTCTGCGCTGCCTGCGTCATCGTAAGCACGGAGCTGACGCCGCCGATCGTCGGCACCGGATCCGTTGGGTCGTACGTGTACCGGTCGGCCGGCTCGTCGCTACCCGGTTCGTCGCGGCCGAGCGCGCCGCCGCTACGGAGGTACCAGGGCGTGAACGCAGTCCGCGCCAACGGCCACTCGTGCTCGCCGCGCCATTCGTTCGCGCCGAGGACGAACAGCTCGAGCGGCGGACGTTCGTCCCAGCCGTTGTCCTCCTCCTTGAGGTACCGGTCGTAGAAGACGAGCTCGTGGTCGCGGATCACCGTGTGGGATGCAGAGAGGTCGACGTCGCCGCGGAAGGTCTCGATCTCCTCCTCGTGCGACCAGGGGCCCATCAACACGCGGTTCGGAAGGCGGTCGCCGATCTTCGCGAAGTTGCGCAGGTGCGAGCCCGAGTACGGGTCGAACCAGCCGCCCTGCTGGAAGATCGGCACGTCGAGCTCCTCGGGACGGTGATGGAACTGGTGCCAGTACGCGTCGTTCTCCTGGTGCTCCCACCAGAGCCGCCAGTAGTCGACCTTGCGGCCGATCGTCACCTCGTCGAGCTCGATCAACGGAAGGTGCCCGAAGATGCGGTCGTTCAGCACGAGATCGCGTGCGGTCGGCCCGGTGATCAGCGTCATCGCGCTCGACCACAGCGCGGCCGCACCGAGCGTGAGCGCGAGCTGGAACGCACCGCCCGTCCAGTAGCCGTCCCAGAAGTAATCGTCGTGAATCACCTGCGGTGCGACGCAGACGAGGTTCGGGTGCCCGAGGTGCGCGAGCTGCCACTGGACGAGGCCGCCGTAGCTTCGCCCCCAGGTACCGATGCGCCCGTTCGACCATTGCTGGTCTGCCGCCCAGGTCAGCGTGTCGTGCGCGTCCTGTCCGTCGTACTCCCAGGCCGTGAACTGCCCGTCCGACTCGTAGCGGCCGCGCACGTCGACGACGACCGCCGCGTAGCCGTGCCGCGCGAACCAGACGCCCCAGCCGATGAAGCGCTCGCGCGTCGACTCGTACGGCGTCCACTGCACGATCGTCGGGAGGCCGGTGCCGCCCTGTAGCGGCAGGTACACGTCGGCCGAGATCGCGATGCCGTCGCGCATCGGCACGCGCTGGTCGTGCAGCAGGCGAACGTCGACGTCAGACACCGGCAGGATGCTTGAACGGCTCGGGGATCGGTGTGCCCGCAAAGTGGCAGGCGGCAAAGTGGCCGTCGCCGTACGGTTCGAGGGGCGGCTCGACCTCGGCGCACAGGGGCTGCGCCAGGGGGCAGCGCGTGCGGAACCGGCAGCCGCTCGGCGGGTTCATGGGGCTCGGCACGTCGCCCGAGAGCACGATCCGCTTCTGCTTGCGTCCCGGCACCGGCGTGGGAATCGCCGAGAGCAGTGCCTGCGTGTACGGGTGCAGCGGCCGCGCGAAGAGGTCAGCGGCGTTCGCAAACTCGACGATCTTGCCGAGGTACATGACGGCGATGCGGTCGGAGATGTAGCCGACGACTGCGAGGTCGTGCGCGACGAAGACGTAGGTCAGCCCGAAGTCCTGCTTCAGCTCGACGAGCAGGTTGAGCACCTGCGACTGGATCGAGACGTCGAGTGCGGAGACCGGCTCGTCGGCGACGATGAGCTTCGGCCGCAACACGAGCGCACGCGCGATGCCGATGCGCTGACGCTGCCCACCGCTGAACTGGTGTGCGTAGCGATCGAGCGTGTACGCCGGCAAACCAACGCGCTCGAGCGTCTCGGCGACGCGGTTGCGACGCTCGGCGCGGTTCACGCCGTGCACCGCGAGCCCCTCGCCGACGAGCGTCTTGACGCGCATGCGCGGATCGAGCGAGCCGACGGAGTCCTGGAAGATGATCTGCATGTCGCTGCGCGCGGCCTTCAGCTCGCGGCGCGAGAGCTTCGTGATGTCCTGGCCCTCGAAGCGGATCTCGCCGGCCGTCGGCTCGAGCAGGCGCAGGAGCGTTCGCCCGAGGGTCGACTTGCCGCACCCGGATTCGCCGACGAGGCCGACGGTCTCGCCGCGGCGCACCTGCAGGTCGACGCCGTCGACGGCCTGCACGTTCGCGACGGTCCGGCGCAGGAGCCCTCGCCGCACCGGGAAGTACTTTTTGACGCCGCGCGCGTCGAGCAGGAACTCCGGGGTGGTCCCGTCGCCGTTCGTCCAGCTCATAGGGCCTCCCCCGCTCCGACTGCGGTCGTCTCACGGCGTCCGTGCTCGCAGAGCCAGCAGGCGGACTCCTGCTGCCCGACCTGGAACAGCGGCGGCGGCTCTTCGTGGCATTTCGGGAACGCGTAGTCGCAGCGGGGCTCGAACCGACACCCCTCCGGCCAGTCGAGCGGGCTCGGCACGGTGCCCCGGATCACGCGCAACGGCTCCGCCTGCGTCATGCCGAGCATCGGGATCGACTGCAGCAGCGCCTCGGTGTACGGGTGCTGTGGCGAGGTGAACACCTCGGCGACCGGCCCGCGCTCGACGACGCGTCCCGCGTACATGACGACGACGTCGTCGCACATCTCGGCGACGACGCCGAGGTCGTGCGTGATCAGCATCATCGCCATGCCGAGACGCTCGCGCAGCTCCCCCATCAGCTCCAGGATCTGCGCCTGGATCGTCACGTCGAGCGCGGTCGTCGGCTCGTCGGCGATCAACAGCTTCGGGTCGCAGGCGAGCGCGATCGCGATCATCACGCGCTGCCGCATCCCGCCGGACATCTGGTGCGGGTAGTCGTTGGCCCGCCGCGCCGCCTCCGGGATGCCGACGAGCTCGAGCATCTCGACGCCGCGCGCCGCCGCCTCCTTCCCGCTGACCTTCCGGTGCGAACGGACTGCCTCCGCGATCTGGTCGCCCACCCGTTGCACGGGGTTGAGCGACGTCATCGGCTCCTGGAAGATCATCGAGATCTCGTCGCCTCGGATGCCCTCCATCGTCGTCTCGTCGAGGTCCGTCAGATCGCGGCCCTCGAAGACGATGCGGCTCTCACGGGCGATGTTGCCGGGCGCATCGACGAGGCGCATCACCGACAGGGCAGTCACCGACTTGCCGCTACCCGACTCGCCGACGACCCCAAGGGTGCGCCCGGCCTCGATCTCGAAGTCGACGCCGTCGACCGCCCGGATCGGCCCGCGATCGGAGTCGAACCACGTGCGGAGGCCTTCGACGTGGAGCAGCGTCATGCGGGCGGAGGCGTGTCGATCGAGATGTGCTGCTCGAGCGCCGTGGAGATCACAGCCGGGTCGCGTGTCTGGAGCGCGGTCAGGAGGTCGCCGTGCTCGGAGGCGATCTGGCTGAGGCTGCTCTTGCGGCCGTAGCGGAAGAAATAGGCCCGGATTCGCGGCGCGATCGAGCGCCACACCTGGGCGGCGTGCTGCTGCCCCGAATGCTCCAGCAGGATCTCGTGGAAGCGCATGTCCGCGTCGACCGACTGCTGGAGGTCGTCCGTCCGCGCCGCCTCGCCGAGGCGCCAGACCTCCTTGCCGAGCTCGGCGAAGTCCTCGTCCGTCATTCGCTCGACGGCCTTGGGGATGCTGAACTTCTCGAGGGTGAGGCGCACCGGGATGAGCACCTGCTGCACCTCCTCGTCCGAGACCCCGAGCACGACGGCGCCGCGATAGGGATAGGAGACGACGAACCCCTCGTGCTCCAACTGGCGCAGGGCCTCGCGGACGGGGCCGCGGCTCGTCTTCAGCTCGCGGGCGATCTTGTCCTCGATCAGCCGCTCGCCGTCCTCGAGCCTGCCGGCGATGATCGCCTCGCGCAGCGCTTCGACCACCTGTTCGCGGCGAGGGCGCTGAGGTTGTGCCGGTATTGTTGACAATCGCGAGATGGTTGACAATCCCTCGGGTGAAGCCTAGCGTACACACCCTCTTGCGCATTACAAGTGTGCAGACGACCGCGGTGCGGGTGCCGCTCCGTGAGCCGCTCAAGTGGACCGGTGGCATCCGCACGTCCGCGTCCGGCCTGATCGTCGAGATCCACACCGACGAGGGCCTGGTCGGCATCGGCGAGGCGCCCGGCCCCACCCTGCCGACGATCCAGACGATCATCGAACGAGAGCTGACGCAGTTCCTCGTCGATCAGGACCCGCTGCGGATCGAGTGGATCCTCCACCGGCTCGAGGAGTACTCGCGCAACTGGGCGGGCCTCGCCGCGTACGCGATCGCCGGCCTCGAGATGGCCCTGCTCGACCTCAAGGGCCAGGCTCTGGGCGTGTCGGTCGCGGAGCTGCTCGGCGGCTACACGCGCGAGTCGGTGCCCGTCATCGGCTACCTCTTCATCGACGAGCCCGAGGCAAACGCGCAGAAGGCCGCGAACTTCGTCGCAGCCGGGCACACCGAGCTCAAGCTCAAGGTTGGACGCGACCTCGGCCAGGACCACGACTCGATCGCCGCGATCCGCGACAGCGTCGGCTACGACGTGAAGCTCCGCATCGACGCCAACATGAACTGGAGCGTTCCCGCGGCGATCAAGTGGATCAAGGCGCTCGAGCGGTTCGACCTGCAGTACGTCGAGCAGCCTGTCCCCGACTTCGACATTGCCGGCCTCGCACAGGTCAGGCGCTCGGTGTCCGTTCCGATCGCGGCGGACGAGGCGTGCACGAGCGTGCGCTCCGCGCTCGAGCTGATCAAGGCGGACGCATGCGACGTCTTCGTCGTCTATCCGTCGGAGGCCGGCGGCCTCACGCGCGCGCTTCAGATCGGCGCGCTCGCGACCGCTGCAGGCAAGTGGTGCGCGATCGGCAGCTGGGCAGAGCTCGGCGTCGCGACCACCGCAAACGCACATCTGGTAGCGGCCTCGACGGCATTCCCCTTCGCCAACGACACGCACTATCCATTGCAGCTCCAGGACGTCCTAGTAGATCCGGTGGAGATCTCGGCCGGACACATCACGGTTTCCCACGACCCCGGACTGGGGGTCGCTCTCGATGCGGCGAACATGGCGATGCTCTCCGCTCTCGAGCTCCGCGAGTCGCCGTTCTACGACGACATTCAGGGAACAGCCCCGAGTGTCGGCCAGATCCTCTAGAGGGAGGGCAGATGTCAGAAAAGCAGATCAGTCGTCGTGACCTGTTGAAGCAAGCCGGTGCGGTCGGCGCCGGCGCGATCGTCGCGGGCTCGCTCACCGGCAAGGCCGCCGCGTCGATCGGCAAGGCTGCAGTGCATAGCGCGACCCCGAAGCGCGGCGGCGCGATCACGTGGGCACTCGAGCAGGATCCCGGGCACATCGCCCCGTTCGGCTCGATCCTGACGATCGGCCGCACCGCCAACGAGCTCATGTACGAGTCCCTGTACGAGTGGGACAGGAACCTCAACCTGAACCCTGCGCTCGCGTCGAAGTCGGACATCAAGGACGCGAAGACGATCGACTTCACGATCAGGCCCGGAACGAAGTTCTCGAACGGCCAGGAGGTCACGGCCGACGACGTCAAGTACTCGTTCGACCTACAGCTCGCTCCACCGCTGCCCGGCAGCGTCTCGGTGCTGGGCCAGGTGCCCTCGATTGCCGGCATCGAGGTCCTGTCGAAGTACAAGGCCCGGATGCACCTCAAGTCGCCCGACGCCCGCGTGTTCGGCTACCTCGCGTGGCAGCGGTACTCGTCCATCGTCCCGAAGGACATGTACACCCAGCTCAACCCCGCCACGAGCGGCATCGGCACCGGCCCGTACATGCTCGAGGGCTCCTACATCCCGAACGACCACCTCAACTACGTCCGCAACCCGAACTACTGGAAGAAGGGCCAGCCCTACCTCGACGCGATCACGTACAAGATCATCACCGACGAGCAGGCTCGTATCGCAGCCCTGAGGGCCGGTGCAATCGACGGCGCGACGGTGTCGGTCGACAGCGCGAACGCGCTCAAGGGCGTCAACGGGCTGAAGGTGCTCCACAACCTGACGGCGGCCTTCCGCGAGCTCCAGTTCACGATCAAGGACGGCGAGAACAAGCCGTGGGCCGACAAGCGCGTCCGCCAGGCGATCAACTTCGCGATCAATCGCCAGGACATCCTCAGCAAGGTCTACAACGGCACCGGCGAGTACAGCGGTCACGTCGCATCCGGTTACGGGCCGTGGGTGATCCCGCAGAAAGAGCTGAGGACGAAGTGGGAGAAGTACGATCTGCCGAAGGCGAAGAAGCTGATGGCGGCGGCGGGCTTCTCGAAGGGCTTCGACATCCAGCTGTCGACGTTCTCGACACCGCTCGACTTCCCGGCGATGGCGGCTCTGATCCAGAGCTACCTGAAGCTGATCAACATCAACGTCAACATCGTCGCCCAGGATCCTGCAACCTTCGCCGGCAACAACGGCAAGGGGAACTTCGAGATGGATCTGACGGCGCGCGGTATGCGCGGTGACGTCGACGGCTACGTCGCGGAGTTCAACCCGACCGGCGCGTTCGGCAAGACCGTCTACAACACCTGGTTCAACGGCTACCAGAACAAGCAGATGTGGCGGCTCGTCGGGAACGGGCGGATCACGCTCGATCCGGCGAAGCGTCTGCCCATGTACCAGAAGCTCGACCGGATCCTGATGACGGAGCTCCTCGAGATCCCGCTCATCTCGGTCTCGAAGTACCAGGTCGTGAACGCGAAGCTGCAGGACATGTACGTCGCGTTCACCGACTTCAACACCGGGCTCAGGACTGCCTGGCTGTCCTAGAAGGACAAACGCCGGGGCGGCGCGGGCCTCC
>JANMWV010000556.1:0-13200 GCA_031394165.1 Actinomycetes bacterium | reverse complement strand
ATCGTGCGACGGGGAAAGACGGATCAAGCCGAGGAGGTGCTCGAGAACGCGATGTTCCGCACGCTACTGACGATCGGCGAACTGCGCGACCTGTCGTACAACCACGAGCCGGTCGTGCTGCGCGACCACGGGCTCGCGATGGCGGTGAACGCGCTCGCGCAGGATCGCGGGATCGAGCACGGCATCCAGGTCGAGATCGACGTCGCGGCCGCCGAGACGCTCGGTGAGCGCTCGCAGGCCGCGCTCTACCAGATCGTGCGCGAGGCGTTCGAGGGGGCGATCCGGCGCGGCCCGCCGAAGAACTTCTCCGTGCGCGTCGTCAAGGCGGAGCAAGACGCGCTCGAGGCGACGATCTGGGACGACGCACCGGGCGAGCGGCGGAAGCGCTCACTCGAGGTGTTCGAAGAGCGGGCGAGAACGCTGCACGCGGCGCTCTCCGTGGAGCAAGCGGACGACGGCACGACGATGCGCCTCGTGCTGCCGACCTACGCGGGCTCCGAGTAAGCTCCGCGCCGACATGGCCGACGGCTATCTCCTCTTCGTCTGGAACACGGCCGGCTACGAGCTGCGCGAGCAGGACGGCGATGTGCCCGCCGTCGGCTCCGAGGTCGAGACCGACGGCCAGACGCTCGTCGTGACGAAGGTCGGGCCTTCGCCGCTGCCGCGCGACCAGCGGCTCTGCGCGTACCTCGGCCGCTAGGACGCTAGGCCACAAGCTCCTCCGCGGCGGCCCCAGACGCCGACGGGCTCTACGCGGGAGTTACGCCTGGTCGAGCGGCGTGTTCTGGACGTTGTGCTCGGTCGCGTAGGCGTCCGTAAGCTCGTTCACCACGTCCATGCCGTCGCTGTAGGCGTAGTTGATCTTCACGAACGGCGCCCACTTGTCGGGGAGCGCGTCCTCTGGGAAGATCGCCTCGACCGGGCATTCCGGCTCGCAGGCGCCGCAGTCGATGCACTCCTCGGGGTCGATCACGAGGATACGGCCGGCCTCGTGGATGCAGTCCACGGGGCAGACGTCGACGCAGGACTTGTCTTTGATGTCGATGCAGGGCTCGGCGATGATGTAGGTCACAAGCCCTACTCTAGCGAGGCACTTGGAGCCGGAACCGGAGAACCGGCGGCCATAGAACCTCTAACTAAACGAGCACGGGCCGCCGGAACGCGCTGTGCACGCACGCTGCCGCGTCCTCAGTCGCGCCGATAGCTCCGCTATCGCCCGCTCCCTGCGTCCTTGCATCGCACGCACCCATCGCGCCCCGTCAGCGCGTGGGTCATTCAGTTAGAGATTCTTAGGCCGAGGGCGCGAGCTCCGCGACGAGCTCGCGGGCGCGCTCGACAAGGGCCGACTTCACGACCACCTGGTCGAAGCCGGCAGCGTGGGCCGCGCGCAGGCCGGCTGTATCCGTGTGGTTCGTGTAGCCGAGGATCGGCACGTCTGCATACGCGTCGGCCACCTCCTCTGCGTCGACACGCGAGATGTCGACGATCACGAGGTCAGGGCTCTCGGTGTGATCGACGGTGATCAGCCGATGCTCGGTGAGGAGCGCCTCGAGCTTCCCTCGGAAGAAGAGGTCGACCCCACACAGGAGGATGGTCGCCACGGCCGCAGGGTATCCCCGGATGCGGTATCTCTCAAGCCGTGGACGCGCTCGAGCGGGGCCTGGGCCTCATCCGTGAGGGTCGTTACTTCGAGGCGCACGAGGAGCTGGAGCTCATGTGGCGCGCCGCTGACGCCGCCGAGCGCGACTTCTATCAGGGCCTCGTCCACGTGGCTGTCGCCTGGCACCAGGCCGGCCGCGGGCGTCCGGTCGCGACGGCGAGCCAGCTCGACAAGGCGGCACGGCGGCTGGCGGCGTTCGCTCCGGCACACGGCGGCGTCGACGTCGCGGACGTGCTCGCACAGGTCGCTGCCGCCCGCGAAACCGTGCGCAGAGGCTCGCTCGAGCTCCCCGCCCCGCGCGTCTAGCCGGGACGCGTCCGCAGCCGACAGGCGCAGGCGTACATCTCCACCATGCGCATGTGTACACATGCGCGATGGGTGTGTGATCACACGCCCATCGCCCGTCTACGGCGACGTGATGTGGACGACCTCGAGCGCGCGGTTCAAGGCGACGCGCAGCCACCAGTCGCGGTGGAAGAACAGCAGCAGGCCGAGTGCGACGAGCGTGAGGCCGCTCACGACCTGGATCACCAGGTAGCGGTCGCGCACCCAGCGGAAGGCGCCCATCGCCCGCGAGAACGCGACGCCGGCGGCGAGGAACGCAGCGCCGAGCCCGAGGGCGTAGGCCGCGAGGAGCGCGGCGCCGCGCAGCACGGTGCCCGTGTCGCTCGCGAGAACGAGCACTGCGGCCAGCACCGTCCCGATGCACGGCGCAGCGCAGAGGGCGAACGCGCCCCCGAGCAGCACGCCGGAGCCGCGCCGCCGGGCGCCGGTGAGCAGGCCCGGCGCCACGATCCGCTCCGGCACCGGAATCAGGCCGACGAATCCGAGTCCCAGCACGACGAGCACGAAGCCGGCGACGTCCGCCTGGGTCCGCGCCGGCAGCGAGCTGCCGATCGCAGCGGCAGCCGCCCCGAGCGCGACGAACACGACGGTGAAGCCGAGGATGAACGGGACGCTCGCCAGGAGAACGCGACGCGTGGTGCCGCGCTCGCCGAGCCGACCCGCCTCGACGCTCGACAACGCCGACAGATAGCCCGGCACGAGCGGCAGCACACACGGCGTGATCACCGACGCAAAGCCGGCGGCGAACACAATCGCCAGCCGAACAGTCATCGGTCGAGGCGCGCGAGCAACTCGTCGAGTCGCTGCTCGTCGTCGGCGTCGAGCGCGGGATCCGCCCCGGCAGTCTCGCTCTCGGGTGCGCGACTCCAGCGCCACACGCCGAACGCGAGCACTCCGGCGCCGGCGATCACACCGCCGAGCGGCAGCCACCACGCGAGTAGGTCGAATCCCTTGTGCGTCGGCGCCGCGAGAATGCGTGCGCCGTAGTTCGCCACGAGCTCGGCACGAATCTCGTCGGCTGTCGCACACCGGTCGACGCGCTGCTGGATGAGGACCTTGATGCGCTGGGCCGCCGCCGAGTCCGACTGGTCGAGTGTCGTGTGGCAGGTCGGGCACATGATCTGCCCCTCGAGATACGAGAGCGACGTCTTCGGATGCGCGCACCGGGCGGCCGCCATATCGGCGACGACGAGCCCGGCGACCATGAGCGAGGCGACGGCAGCCGCGAGTCGGATCACGAGTCGAGCGCCGCCTGCACGCCGCGCGCAAAGGCGTCCGCCCAGCGAGGCGTTGTGATCGGCCCCAGGATGTGCTCGCCCACGATCCGCCCCTTGCGGTCGACGAAGTACGTCTCGGGCACGCCGCTCAAGCCGTAGCGGTCGCCGATCGTACCCGAACGGTCGACCACCGTCATGTAGGTCACGCCGTGACGCGCGACGAACCTGCGCGCGTCGCTGCGGGCGTCGTTGTAGTCGATGCCGATGAAGACGACGCCTTTCCCGCGAAGCCGCTGCCACTGCCTCTCGAGCTCGGCTGCCTCGATCTTGCACGGCTCGCACCAGGACGCCCAGAAGTTGATCACGACCGGCTTGCCTCGCACCGACGAGAGCGCGAAGGATCCGCCGCCGTCGAGCCGCTCCGCGACGAAGCTCGGTGCCGGGCCGCCGATCGCCGGCGGCTTCGGCCGGTGCGTCAACCGCCACGCGAGCAGGCCGAGCAGGCCCGCGACCACCGCGAGTGCGACGACCTGGCCGGTGAGCTTCAGCGCGCGCATCAACCGGCGACGATATACACCGGCGTGCCGACCTTGACATGCTCGAACAGCCATTCCGCCTGCGGAATGTGCATGCGGACGCAGCCGTGCGACAGCGAATACCCGATCGAGCCGTCCTGCGGCGTGCCGTGGATGCCGACGCCGGGCGAGCTGAGCCCCATCCAGCGCGTGCCGAGCGGGTTGCCCGGACCGGGCGGCGTCGGCTTCTCGCCCTTCGCCCAGGGTGACGCCGGCGGATACCACCATGGGTTCTTCCACTTGACGACGATCTGGAAGCGGCCGAGCGGCGTCGGATACACGGTCTGGCCGGTCGCGACCGCGAACTGTCGTACGGGCCGCATGCCGTTGTACAGCGTCAGCAGGTTCGACGCGCGGCGGATGACGATCACCGGGCCGACCGAGCGCTCCGCCACCTTCGGCTTGAGGGTCGTCATGGGCACGACGATCGTCGCCCGCGTGCCGTGCTCGAGCTGGTCAGAGATCCGCGTGACGGTCGCGGCGACGTCGATCCGGTGGCCGTCGACCGACGGCGTCACGACGGGCTTGAAGTTGCGGAAGAGCAGACGCGAGTCGACAGGCTTGCGGTCGAACCGGCCGGCAATGCGCGTGACGAATGCCTGCACGCGCGTCCGGTCGACGGCGGCGCGCAGGCCGAGCGTGGTGTTCGGCGCAACCGTGAGCGCCTTCGCCACCGCCGAGTCGGCGGGCACCGTCGTGCCGAGCAGGTCGGTCGTGACGCTCACCGTCGTCCGCTCGACGCGGAGCACGACCGGGCGCTCGAAGGATGCGAGAACCGCCTGCACCGCGGCGTCGGTCGCCATGCCGCCGACAGCGACACCACCGAGCGTGACGCCGTCTGCGATCAGCGCGGCCGGCGTCGTCGTGTCGGTCGGGGTCGTCGTCGGCGGAGGTGTGTCCGCGAGCACCGACGCGGCAAGCGCGCCCGCGACGAGGCAGGCGAGCACGAGCGAACACGAGGTGGCGGCGCGTCGTTTCACGGACTACAGGCGGGGAGCAAAGATCCGTGGATCGTCGGTGATGATACCGTCGATACCGCTTTCGACCAGGGTTCTTGCGAGCGCAGGCTCGTTCACGGTCCACGCGTACACGGCGGCACCGGCCGCATGACACGCGTCCACGGCAGCGGGCGTGACGACGGCCCAGTTGAGCGTCGCAGCCTGCGCCCCAGCCCGGTCGAGCCACCTCGGCAGCCGTCGGGGCAGCAACTCGCGCAGCACCGCAAGGCCCGTCCTCAGCGCCGGGCGGAGCAGGAGCCGCTCAGAGATCCCCAGCCGGTCCTCCGGATACGTCAGCGACCGCGGCAGCTCGGGCGCGGCGGCCGCGAACGCAAGCAGGATCGGCAGCGAGAACGAGCTGACGAACGCCCGCTCGAGAAGCCCACCCGTACGGAGCGCGGCCGCGACGTCCATCTCCAGCCCGCGCAGTTTCACATCGAGCTGGGCGGCAAGGCCGAGCTGCGCCGTGAGTGCAAGCGCGTCGGCCAGCGACGGCGCGTCACCGAGGACCTCTGGACCGTGCGCGATGACCAGCACACCGTCTGCACGACGCAGGACGTCGAGCTCGACGACGTCGACGCCGACCGCGGCCGCAGCTTCGATCGCAGCAAGGCTGTTCTCCGGCGCGAGCGCGGTGCCTCCCCGGTGGGCGACACGCACGACACCGGATGCGCCGCGACGCAGGTCCAGCGGAATCGCCGTATCCGTCACGCGGTGCGGCGGATGACGACGACGGCGACATCGTCGCCGAGCTCACCGCGGGCGAAGCTGCGGCAGCTCTCCGTCACCGCGACCGCGAGGTCGCGCGGTGCGAGGTCGTGCTGCTCGCCGAGCAGCGCGTCGAGCCGTTCGACACCGTAGAGCTCGCCGTCGCGCCGCGCCTCGATCACGCCGTCGGTGTAGACGACGAGCACCGCGCCAGGCGGCAGGTCTGCGTGCACCGCCTCGTACACCTGGCCGGCATCGATCCCGAGCACGAGCCCGGACGCCTCGAGCCCGCGCACCGTCCCGTCGGGCAGCACGAGCCGTGGCGCCGGATGGCCGGCGCTCGCACACGAGACCTTGCCGCCGACGCCGTCGACAGCGAGATACGCCATCGTGATGAACTTGCCCGACGCGATCTCGTCGACGACGACGTCGTTCGCAGACGCGAGGAAGTCGCCCGGCTCCGGATGCTCGCGCGCAAGCGAGCGGAACACGAACTTCGCCATCGCCATGTCGGCGGTCGCCTCGACGCCGTGCCCCGTGACGTCGCCGAGCACCACCGCAAGGCGGCCGTCGTCGAGCGTCATGAAGTCGTAGACGTCGCCGCCGACGTCGAGATGCGCAGACGACTCGTACACCTCTCCGACCTCGAGCCCGGCCACGTCGGGCCGCGCATGCGGCAACAGTGAGCGCTGCATCGTGTCCGCGAACTGCTTCTGCTGCTGGTAGAGACGCGCATTGTCGATCGCGAGTGCCGCCTGCCCGGCGATTGCAAGCGCAGCGTCGGTCGTCTCCGCCGAGATCGGACTGCCAGGCCGGAACGAGAAGATGCTGAGGGACGCGATCACCTCGGCGGGCGTCCCGACGGGAATAACCGCGCCCGTCCACCCTTTCTCGAGGAAGGGACCGAGCAGCTCGTGATCCCGACCGACGGGATGCGACTCCGCGTCGCGGAACAGCCGCTGCGTGCGTGCAGCGCCGAACGGCTGCGGGCGATAGAGGATCGTGCGCGCGGCGTCCGCGAGCTGGGTGTCCTTCATGTGCATCGCGCGCGGCAGCAACTGCTCGCGACGCTCGTCCGGCATGTGCAGGACGGCGGCATCGACGTCGAGCACGTCGACCGCCGTTGCGGCGAGCGCGCTGAGCGTCGTCTCGAGCGAGAGACTCTGCGCGAACGAGCGCGAGATCTCATACAACGCGCGCAGCCGCTTCGAGGCGGCGCGCTCCGACGCGAGGGCACTCTCTCGTTGCGCGCTCAGCTCCGCCGTCTGCTCGTGCAACTGCGCGTTCTGCACAGCGACCGCAAGCTGCCCCGCGAGCGCGGCGAGCAACGAGGCCTCGCTCTCGGTCGGCCTGCGCCCGCGCTGTGGATAGACGGCGAGCAGCCCGATCACCTCGTCCCGCACCAGCAGCGGCACCGCGAGCGCGGCGTCGATGCCCGACTCGCGGGCCGCGTCGCGCGCCTCACGCAGCCGCTCGTCCTGCCACGCATCGGCAACCTCGACGACGGGCCGGCCGCGACCCGTGCCGAGCGCGATCTCGAGCAGCCGCTCCGCGACGCGCGCGTGCGGACCGGCGAGGCCGCGGCCCGCCGCGGGCACGAGCCTGTCCTCTGCGGCGCGGAGATAGACGGCGACGTGCTCGACCGCGAAGAGCTCGCCGAGCCGGTCGACGGCCGTTTCGAGCGTGTGCGCGAGCGAGAGCTGTGCGGTTGCCTGGCCGACGACGGCGAGCAGCGCGCGGGTGCGCTCGAGCTCGACGCCGAGCGTGCGTGCGCGCGCGCTCGCGCGCAGCGCGTGCGCGACACGGACTCCGAAGGTCGTCAGCCGCGCGAGCTGCTCGGCGTCCGGCGCGTCGCCCGACGCGAACAACAGCTGCAGCAACCCGACGGCGGGCTGGCCCAGTGGCAGGGTCGTCGAGATGCCACACGACGCAGGCAGGCGCTCGGCCACGACCGGCCGCACCGGCCCCGGTTCGTCGAGCGCCGCGACGGCGAGCTCTCTTGCTTCCGTCAGGTCGACGCCCGGCACGACTCCGTGCGCGGCACCGAGCTGCAACGCGCCGTCGTCGTCGCGCTCCCAGAGGAGCCCGACGGGTGCGCCGACGATCGTGGCCGCGACACGAACGAGCTCGCCGGCCGAGCGCGACTCGTCGAGAGCGGCAGCGAGCAGCTCGCCGGCCAGCTCGAGCGACGGCCGCGCCAACGCCTCGACCACACCGTTCCCGGCTCCCGCAAACGCGCGCAACACGAGCGCCGCGGACGCGGCGGCAAGCTCGGCGCCCAGCCGCTCGTCCGGCGCGAACTCGCCGCCGGCGCGAAAAAGCTCGATCGTCGCGGCGGTGCCGTCCGTCTCGACGGGCAGCAACAACAGCGACCTCGCGCCTGCTCGCTCGGCGACCCTGCGCACCGTCTCGGGGGCGGCGGCGAGCGAGTCGACCACCGCCGACGGCACCTCGCCGGCCGGCACGGACGCCCCCTCGAGCTCGGCGGCGAGCGCGGCCGGCCCGGCCACCGCGACCACCTCGTACCGGTCGGCGCCGGGCAGACACACCCGCACGAGGCCGACCTCCGCACCCGACACCGCCCTCGCTGCCCGAACGAGCTCGTCGAGAGCGGCGGCGAGCGAGGGCGCGTGCGCGGCCAGGGTCACGGCGCCGGCGAGGGTCGAGAGCGCGCCGGCGGAGACGCCGGAGACGTCTGGCAGAAGGTCGTGATCGGTCCGGGCGATCATGGCAACGGCCCCTGAAGTATCGCCGCAGCCGCCTGGCCCATACAATTTCGGCGTGGCCCGGCCTCTGCCCAGCGAGCTTCTGCCCACGGAGGAGCCACCCGACGACGGGGCCGCCCTTCAGGACGGTGCTCCCGTGGATCCAGGCGCGATCGAGCTCCGGTACCGCTACCACCGCGCCCGCCGCAACGCGCGCCAGCGCCAGAAGCAGGAGAGCCGGCTCGCCCGCTACCGCTTCTACATCGTGCTGCTCGTGCTGATCGCCCTCGCGATCGCCTTCGTGGTCGGTAGCTGGCACGAGATCCAGCGCCTCTTCGGCCTGTAGCGCCCCTGCCCGCTCCTTGCACGGCGCAGCTGGAATTTCCGCATACTCGGTCTGTGCAGACGCCCGAGCCCATGCTGCCGCCAGAGCTGCAGGAACCGCTCTCCCCCCGGCACGGGTCGCGGGGCGTCGGCGCCGGCTACTGGGGCGAGCGTCTCGCCTGGATCGCCGGGCTCGTGCTGGCCGTCTCCGCCTTCACCGACTGGTATGCAGGCAGCCAGGCCGACGGATTGACGCTCGCGGTCACCGGCTGGCACACGGGCGCGCTCGGCAAGCTCGTCTTCTTCATCGGGCTTGCGACGCTGATTCTCGAGGCGCTGCGGGAGGCGGGGATCGAGCTGCCGGCGACCGTGCCCGAGAGCCTTGTACTGATCGCGTTCGGCTCGCTGGCGACGATCTTCACGCTGATCCGCGTGATCTCGATCCCGGACACGTTCTTCGACACCGCGAACCGCGGCATCGGGATCTTCATCAGCCTCGTCGCAGCCGTCGCGCTGATCCTCGCCGGCCTGCTCCGCGCCGCAGAAGAGCTGTAACCGCCAGACCGACGGCGAGGCCGAGGACGATGCCGCCGAGCACGTCGAGCGGCCAGTGCACGCCCACGTAGATCCGCGAGAAGCCGATCGCGAGGGCGAGCAGGTAGAAGAACGGCGCGGCACGCGGCACGAAGAAGCTCAGCACCGTCGCGCAGGCGAAGCTCGTGGCCGTGTGCCCCGACGGGAACGAGGAGCCGCCCGGCGGTGCCACCAGCGCATCGGGATGCGCGTAGCGAAGCGGCGGCCGCTCGACCCCCGTCGCCGCCTTGAGGGCACCGGCGAGGCTGTCCGCGGCCACGTCGGCGAGTGCGACGGCGATCAGCACCGACGCGCGACGCCACATGATCGCGAGGCCGAGCGCGAGCAGCAGCCAGATCGCACCCCAGGTTCCGATCCGCGTCAGCCAGACGAAGACGTCGTCGAGCGGCTGCCACCGGTGGTGGACGACCCAACGCTCGAGGTGCCGGTCGAACGAATTCAGACTGGAACGATCTTCTTCGTCTGGGTGATCAGGTGCTGGAGGTCGAACGGCTTGCCGACGAAGCCCTGCGCGCCACTGTTCGCGGCGAGCGCCTGCGCCTGGTCGTCGAGCTTGCCGCTGAACATCACGACCGGGATCACGCCGGCGCCGTATTGCTCCTGCACGCGCCGGAGCATCTCCCAACCGTCGATGTGCGGCATCATCACGTCGAGGAGGATGAGGTCGGGCTTCGCCTCCTCGATCGCCTCGAGCCCATCGGCGCCGTTTGCCGCCTCACGCACGGTGTAGCCCTCGAACTCGAGGTTGACGCGAACGAGCTCGCGCACCTTCTCGTCGTCGTCGACGATCAGGACGAGAGGCCCGTTCTTCGGCCTGGCGGACGCCGGCCCCGAGCGCTCGAGGAACGACTCGAGGTCGCCGCGCCGGTATCTGCGATGGCCGCCGGGGGTGTAGAAGGCGGGCACGCGGCCCTGATCCGACCACTTGCGGATCGTGCTCTGGGCGACTCCGAGGAAGCGTGCAGCTTGCCCCAGCGTCAGCCAATCATTGTCGTCTCTGTGAACCATCCCCTTGGAATACTGACCAAAGTTAACGCTTTTTACACGCATCCGAGGTCATGGATGGAGGGTTCTCACCGACGTCTGCGTGATTCCGGGCTTCGGATTGTCGTGCAGGGCCTCTCCGACGGCCACGCCCGCCCCGAAGATGATCGCGACCACGAGGGCGCCGAGGAGCCACCGGGCCGCCCTCGCGCCACGCCGGGGCCGCTGCCGGGCGGGCGTGATCATCGCTGGAGGTAGTCGACTGCGCCGCGCTGGTACGCGTGGAACGCCGCGGCGAGCACGAGGGCGAGATCCCGAGGCCAGCCCGGCGACGGCGCCCGCTCCTCGACCGTGGCGCGTGCCCAGCGGTCGGCGTCCCGGTAGGCGCCGGCCAGCTGGTCGAGCGTGAAGGTCTGGCCCACCTGCTTGCGCAGCTCGTCGGTCACGAGCTCGAGCTGTGCGACGAGCGTTCGGTAGCGGCGGGCGTCCTTGCGCTCGGCCTCGAGGCGGCGGTTGCCGTCCGCCCACTCCTGCCGGATCAGACTCGATGCGTCGATGGCCACGGGCGCCGACTTTAGATGGTTAACGCCACGACCGGGCGCACCCGACCGTGGCGCCAACCATCAGCGAGCCGCGTCGTCCAGGCAGCAGCGGTCAGGCCAGAGCGGGTCGAGCTCGGCGACGATCCGGCGGCCGAGCTCGTAGCCGGGACGTGCGAGCACGAAGCCGGTGTGGGCGTGCAGGCACTTCAGCGAGCCGGAGCTGCGGCCTGCGCCGCCGACACCGAGGTCGAGCGAGGCGCCACCGTCACGGCCTGTCTCACCGGCTGCGAGCTGCCTGCGGAGGACGCGGGACTGCTCGTGCGCCGCGGCGAGGCTGTCGGCCAGCACCGGGTCGTCACGCGCCGCCGCCGTCCAGCGCTCGACGCCGCCCGCGGCTTCGAGCCTCGAGATCGCTGCGACGAGGTGGCGGCACGTCACGTAGTACGTGGTCGGAAACGGCTCGCCCTCAGGGTCGTACGGGCGTTGCTCGGTCACGGCCGGGCGGCCGTACGGGCAGCGGACGACGACGCGGCGGAAGGCACGCGGCTCACGGCCGATCTGGCGGGCGACGTCGGCTCGGTCGGCGTCTGTGTCAGCGGCCATGCCAGATGGTTGGTGCCACGACCGGGTGCGTCTGGGGATGGCTCAGGCCAAGCCGGGTGGACGGGGCAGCCGCAGGCAAGGCTGGTTGTCTTGCCACGGCTGTCCTGGCCGCACGGCGCCGCGCATGAGCCACCATCCAGGCGTGCACGGTTGTGGCATCAATCATCTCTTAGCCATCATGCTGGCCCGCTCGCGGTGGCGCCACTGCTGGATGCCCTTGACGATGAAGAGATGCTCCCCCGGCCGGACGTAGCCGAGCGCGCGTGCCTCGCGCGCGAGGGTCGGCAGCGACGTGGACGAGCCGAGGCGCTGCTCGAGGCGTGCCTTGTCGGCCTGCAGGGCGTGCACGATCTGACTGCGGTGCCCGAGCTCGGAGCGCGCGTCCATGTACGCCTTCAGCGGCCGGTAGTAGAGGAGCGCGACGAGCAGCAGCGCTCCGACCGCGAGCCAGCGGCGAAGCACGAGCGAGCGCGCAGGACGACGGACCTTCTTCTTCGGCATCCGCGCGACTTTCGCGCCGGGAAGGCGCGACCCTCCTAGGCGATGTCGACTTTGATCACGTTCGTCGAGCCTGGAATGTTCACCGCGGTGCCCGCCGTGATCACGACGCGGTCGCCGGCCTCGAGGAAGCCTGCCTCGCGCGCGGCCACGATCGACCGGCCCCAGAGCTGCTCGATGTTGTCGCATTCCGGAATGAGCAGCGGCGTCACACCCCACTCGAGCGCGAGCTGGCGCATCGACGAGCCCTGGTGCGTCAGCGCGACGATCGGCCTGCGCGGCCGCAGGCGCGCAACCGCCGATGCGGTGCGGCCGGAGAACGTCGGCACGAGGATCGCAGCGGCGCGCAACGCCTCGGCGATGTCGCACGCGGCGTTCGACAACGCGCCGCCGATGGTCGGGTCCTGCCCGGCTTCGGGAATCTCGTGGCGGTAGCCCATGCTCGGCTCGATCGCGCGCGCGATGCGATCCATGTACGCCACCGCCTCCACCGGATAGTCGCCGACGGCCGTCTCGCCGGAGAGCATCAGGGCGGATGTGCCGTCGAGGATCGCGTTCGCGACGTCGCTCGCCTCGGCGCGCGTGGGCTCCGCCGAGTGCACCATCGTCTCGAGCATCTGCGTCGCGGTGATCACCGGCTTCCCGCGCTCGAGCGCCTTGAGGATGATGCGCTTCTGCAGCAGCGGCACGAGCGCCGGCCCGATCTCGACTCCGAGGTCGCCGCGCGCGACCATCACCGCATCGGTCTCGGCGAGCACGTCGTCGAGCACGTCGACGGCTTCCGACTTCTCGATCTTCGCGATGATGCGCGCAGGCGAGCCGGCCTGCTCGATCAGCGCGCGGAGGTCGCGGATGTCCGCCGCCGAGCGCACGAACGAGAGCGCGATGAAGTCGACGCCGAGCTCGAGTGCGAACTCGAGGTCCGCGATGTCCTTGCGCGTCAGCGACGGGATCGGCAGCGGGACGCCGGGAAGGTTGACTCCCTTATGCGACGTGATGCGGCCGCCGACGACGACCGAGCAGCTTGCGCGGCCGCGCTCGACCGAGTCGACGCGCAGTCGCACGAGACCGTCGTCGATGAGCACGTCGTGGCCGGGCTCGAGCACATCCCCGATCACAGCGGGGGCAATCGGCAGCTCGCCCTCGGTCGCCGATTCCTCCGCGCACACGACGATCTGCTCGCCGCGCACGAGGATCACCGGCTCCTCGAGCTCACCGATCCGGAGCTTCGGCCCCTGCAGGTCGCCGATCACCGCGATCGGCCTCCCGGCCGCCTCCCCCGCCTCACGCACGCGGTGTGCGCGCTCGGCATGCGCGTCGTGCGTGCCGTGCGAGAGATTTAGGCGCGCGGCGTCCATGCCGGCGGCGACGAGCTCGTGGAGCCGCTCCGGCGAATCCGATGCCGGTCCAAGCGTCGCGACGATCTTCGTTCGGCGTTCCGGGACCA
>JANMWV010000526.1:0-4589 GCA_031394165.1 Actinomycetes bacterium | reverse complement strand
TCAGGCAGGATTCCGGCGATGACGAGCTATCTGATCCTGATCGAGGGTGGACCGCCCTCGAACTACTCGTCGTGGTCTCCCGATCTTCCCGGCTGCGTTGCGACCGGCGATTCGGTAGCCGAAGCCGAGAGCGAGATGCGGGCCGCTATGGCGCTTCACCTGCGGGGACTCGCTGACGACGGCGAGATTGCGCCGGAGCCGTCGGGCCCGGGCGTGTACGTGGAACGCGACCCGCGCGCAGCCGCGTAGCACGCTTCGACTCTCATCCGCCGTACGGCGAGCGGTCCGGCCGGGTCACGCAGCGGCCGTGGCCGGACGCATCCGGGTCGACCTCTCCGTCCTCGAACACGACCCGCCCACGCGACACCGTCGTCACCGGCCAGCCTTTGAGCTTCCACCCCTCGTAGATGCACGTGCCCTTGCCGTCGTGCACCACCTCGCGCTCCTCGTCGAGGTCGACGAGCACGAGGTCGGCGTCGGCGTCTACCGTCAGCGACCCCTTGCGCGGGTAGAGCCCGAAGCGCCGCGCCGGCGTGTACGAGTTCATCTCGACGAGGCGGGAGAGCGGCAGCCCGCGGTTGTGGACGCCCTCGTTCAGCAACAGCGGCAGCTCCCAGGGGAACGAGACGATGCCGGGCTTCTCCTTCCAGAGATCCTCGCCCGCCTTCGGGAAGAAGGGGACGTGGTCCGAGCCGAGGCTGCGCACCGTGCCGGCGAAGATGCCGCGCCACAGCCCCTCGATCTCGTCGCGGTGCCGCAGCGGCGGCGAGATCTTCGCGCGCATGTCGAGATCCGGGTCGTAGCAGGAGCGCGTCAGGTAGTGGGGACAGGTCTCGATCGTCACGTCGACACCGCGCGCCCGCGCCGCCTCGGCGATCACCGGCCCCTGGCCGACCGTCGTGTGGACGACGTAGAGCGGGCAGCCGGTCAGCTCGGCGAGGAAGATCATGCGGCCGATCGTCTCCTCCTCGCAGAACGCCGGCCGCGACTCGGTGAAGGCGCCGAGATCCTGCCGGCCGGTCGCGATCAGCTCCTCCTTCAGCCACGTCGCGATGCCCGTGTTCTCGCAGTGCACCGAGACGACGCCGCCGGGAATCGTGGCCGCCTTGCGCATCGTCGCGTAGACCCAGCCATCCGTCGCCGGCACGATGCCGATCGGGTTATCGGCCTCGTAGCCAAAGTAGAGCTTGAACGAGCGCACGCCGGTCTCCGTCACGATCGCGTCCAGCTCGTGGATGTGCTCCTCGCGCTGGATGCCGAAATGGAAGCCGAAGTCGATGTGGACGTTCTCCTCGCCAACCGCCGACCGCTCCTTGTAGAAGGGGATATAGGACGGCTCCTTCGTGCGGATGTAGAGCAGGATCGTCGTGATGCCGCCGCGCGCGGCCTGCGCGGTCTCGGTGCGCATGTCCTCGTCGTAGGGGTAGTTGACCCCGAGGTGGCAATGCGGATCGATCACGCCGGGCATCAGCACGCGCCCGTCGGCGTCGATCTCGCGGGCGCCGGACGGTAGGGCGTCGTCGGCGCCGACCGCGACGATCTGCTCGCCGACGACGGCGACGCCGCCGTGGAACTCGCCGAGGTGGGTCACGACCCTCGCGTTGCGGATGACGAGATCGGTCTTCACTCGCGTCCCTCCTCGATCGCCTGGATACGTCTGCGGCTACCGTCCCACTGACTTGCCCCGACCGGGACGGGTGCGCGTCTACCGAGCCCTCGCGCCCACACGGCGACGAGGCCGAGCTCGCGCGCGGCGTCGAGATCGATGCCCCCGGGCGGCGCGGCGAGATCCATCACGAGGGAACCGCGCGCCATGCCGGCGAGCGCGTCGCGACCGACGACCGCGGCGGGGACCGTGGAGAACAGCATCGCCACGTGGGCCGCCACCGCTCGCAGCTCTTCCAGGGGCACGGCGTCTGCACCTGCGGCGCGTGCCGCCGCCCGTTGCACAGGGTTCCGCGCTACGACCGTGACCTGCGCGCCTAGCAGGACGAGCGTGCGCGCGAGCAGACCGCCGATCGTCCCGTGGCCGACGACCGTGACGGGCGAGCCGTGGATCGTGACGCGCGTGTTCGCAATCGCCTGCTGGAGAGCGCCTTCGACGATCGCAGGGCCGCGCTCGAGCATCAGCTCCTCGTCGTGCTCGTACTCGTGGAGCGTCAGGCCGGTCGCGGCTGCGGCGGAACGCAACCGCTCGTCGGTGGCGCCGAGGATCACGTGTGCACCTGGCGCGAGCCCGCGCAGGAGAGCCGCGTCGGGGACGATCGGCTCGGGCGCCGAGGGCGCGAAGAGCGACCCATCGGCCGCGATCCCGGGAATCGGGAAGAGCGCGTAACGGGCTCCCCGGATCGCCTCGGCCGCGCTGCCGGCGAGCGTCGTGCCGTCGATCCCGCCCTCGGGCCATGGGAAGCCGTAGGCGGTGACATCGGCGCCCTCCACCGCGGCGAGACGGGCGATCTCCTGCTCCCGCTCGTCGCCGCCGACGACCGCGATCCGGATCCCGGCGAGGCTCATGGGCCACTCCGAACCCGCGCGAGGAGCGCCTCCCGGTCGAGCCCGGCGATGCCGAGCCGCTCCGCAGTCAGGCCGGTTTTGCGCACGTCTTCGCCGCGCAGAACCGAGGCGACCTCGACGAGCGCCGCCGCGTAGGGCGTCTCCACGCCGCCGATCCGTGCCAGCTCGAGCAGCGGGACGAGCCCGTAGCCGAAGTCCTCGGCGTAGTAGCGGTGCGCGAGCGAATCGGGTGCCTTGATCGTTCTATTCGCCTCGCCGCCGGCGATCGCCGCCCGCAGGTCGTCGGTTGCGACCGCAGTGCCGATCGCCGCCATCTCCTGCCCGAGCGGCGGCAGCTCGTGCCCGAACGCTGCGGCAACGGCGAGCCGTTCACGATCGAGCGCCTCGATCGAGCGCACGACGCCCGGCGTCATCGCGTCCACGTAGAAGAGGAAGTCGCCGCCGGTCGCCTCGACCCAGGCCGCAGCGAGGATCGCGCCGGGGGTGTGGAGGACGAGATTGACGTTCGCGAGGCTCGAGGCGATCACGTCGCGGGACGGTGTCGCCGCGGGGTAGAGCGAGCGGGCTAGCGCCAGCCCTTCCTCGGCGCCAGGGAGGCAGGCGGCCCACACGCGTCCTGCTGCACCTGTGATCCGCACCGCGTCAGGCGCCGGCTTGCGCGCCACGTACGTCAAGGTCGACAGCTCCACGAGCCGTGGTGGCGGGAGGCTCCGCGCGCGGAAGACCTCGGCGACGTGCAACGCGCCGCCGGTGTGGCCGGGGTTGAGGAGGACGGGGCAGGCGACGGCCGCGTCGGCGAGCGCGTAAGCGACGGCCTCGTGGGCGAGAGACGGCAGGCAGACCATCGCGATGTCCGCACCGGCAAGCGCGTCCTCGAGGCTCGCCGCGAACGACGCCGGCCTCGCGAACCCCTCGCCGAGCACCCCTTCGTAGCGCACACCGCCCGCCTCGCGAAACGGCGCGATCGTCGCGTCGGTTCGGTTCCACCAGCGCACCTCGTGACCCGCGAGGGAGAGCTCTGCGACTGCGGAGGCTCCGCCGGCCCCTGCCCCCAACACGGCGACCGCGGTCACGCCGTCATCAAAACGTGTAGCGCGCGAGCTTCTCGACGTCGACCTCGACACCGAGACCAGGGCCGTCCGGAACCATCACCCGCCCGTCCTCGAAGCGGAAGGGTGCGGTCACGATGTCGTCGAGGTAGTAGATGCCGGCGATCTCAGGTCCCGCGGCCTCGGCGGGTTTCGTGACCGGGCAGACCGAGGGCAGGATCGCGTTCGGTAGCGCCGCGCCGAGGTGGAGGTTCGCGGCGTTGCCGATGCCGAGCTCGATCGAGCCGCCGATGTCGCAGTAGATGCCGAGCGCGGCCGCGAGCTCCGCCTGTTGACGAGCGCGATACAGGCCGCCGGGCTTCGTCACGTAGCAGGAGAAGCACTCGGCTGCCCGCAGCTCGTGCAACTCCAGGATGTCGTGCACCGTCCAGGCCGACTCGTCGGCCATCACGGGCGACTCGATCCGCTCGGCGACCCGCGCGAGCGCTTCGGCCCCTGCGACAGGCTGCTCGCAGAGCAGGATGTCGTACTCCTCCTGGCGGCGCGTCACGGCGATCGCCTCGGTCACGGTGCGGTAGCCCTCGTTCCCGTCGACTCGGATCTTCACCGCGTCGCCGAGCGCCTCGCGCAGCCGGCGCACGAGCTCGACGTCGCGTTCGGGATCCAGGCCGGTCTTGCACTTGATCGTGAGAGCGCCCTCGGCGACGGCCTGCTCGGCCTCGGCGACGCAGCGGTCGACCTCCATGATCCCGAGCGAGTGCGTGACCTCGATCCCGTCGCGCAGTCGCCCGCCGAGCAGGGTCGAGACCGGAACCCCTTGCGCTTTACCGGCGAGATCGTGGCAGGCGATGTCGACGGCGGCCTTCGCGTAGGGGTTGCCCTTCACGACTTTGTCCATGCGTGCGTGGACTACGGCGATCTCGGCCGGGTCGGTCCCGTGCACGGCCGGCACCAGGTACGCCTCGACCATGTGCTTCACGGTCTCCGGTGTCTCGCCGTAATGGCGGCCGTGGGCGCCGCCCCAGG
>JANMWV010000456.1:0-4370 GCA_031394165.1 Actinomycetes bacterium | reverse complement strand
CTACCGCTCGATGGTGCTCTTGCGGACGTACGACGAGCGGTCGCTCGTCTACCACCGCCAGGGGCGCATCGGGACGTACGCGATCTTCTGGAACCACGAGGCGATGCAGGCGGGCTCGGTGCACGCGCTCGAGGACGGCGACTGGATCTTCCCGAGCTACCGCGAGTCGGCGATCGGCCTGCTGCGTGGGATGCCGCCCTCGACGATCCTGCACTGGTGGCGCGGCCATCCCGCCGGCTGGTGGAATCCCGCCGACTACAACGTCGCGTCGATCTGCGTGCCGATCGCGACGCAGGTCCCGCACGCGGCCGGGCTCGCGTGGGGCAAGAAGCTGAAGGGCGAGCGTGCGTGCGCGATCGCGTACTTCGGTGACGGCGCGACGAGCGAGGGCGCGTTCCACGAGGGCGCGAACCTCGCCGCGGTGATGCGCGCGCCGCTGATTCTCTTCTGCAACAACAACCAGTGGGCGATCTCGACACCGCTCTCCGCGCAGACGCGCGCCGAGACGCTCGCCGACAAGGCTGTCGGGTATGGGATTCCCGGCGTACGCGTCGACGGCGGCGACGTGCTCGCCGTCTACGAGGCGACGCGCGAAGCGGTCGACCGCGCGCGCAACGGCGGAGGTCCGACGTTCATCGAGGCGGTGAGCTATCGTGCCGCGCCGCACGCCACCGCAGACGATCCGCGCGCGTACATCGATCTCGAACGGGTCGAGCAGGAGAAGGCGAACGAGTGCCTCGGCCGCTACGAGCGCTACCTCCGCAAGCACGGCGTGCTGCACGACGATCTCGAGGCGGGAATCAAGACGGAGGCGCTCGACGCGATGCGGCAGGGCATCGCACAGGCCGAGGCCGAGCCCGACCCCGACATCGGGCTCGTGTTCGAGCACGCCTATGTGAACCCGCCGCCGGCGCTCGCGCAGGATCTCGCGGAGTTGCGCCGCATTCTTGGAGGCCCAATTGCCTGAGGACGCAGATGGCTGAGCTGCTGATGATCGAGGCGATCAACGACTGCTTCCACACGGAGCTCGCGCGCGACGACTCGGTGCTCGTGCTGGGCGAGGACGTCGGCCGCTCGGGCGGCGTCTTCCGCGCGACGGCGGGGCTGCAGCAGCGCTTCGGCGAGAACCGCTGCGTCGACACGCCACTCGCAGAGGCAGGAATGCTCGGGGCCGCCGTCGGTCTCTGCATGGCGGGCTGGCGTCCGATTTGCGAGATGCAGTACGACGCGTTCGCGTATCCGTGCCTCGACCAGCTGATCACGCATGTCGGCCGCTACCACTGGCGCACCGGCGGCGGCATGGAGTTCCCGCTCGTCGTGCGGATGCCCTACGGCGGCGGCGTGCGCGCGCCCGAGCTGCACGACGACTCGCCCGAGGCGTACTACGTGCACACGCCGGGCGTGAAGGTCGCGATTCCGTCGACGCCTGCCGACGCGAAGGGCCTGCTCGCCGCGGCGATCCGCGATCCCGATCCCGTCGTGATCCTCGAGCCGAAGCTGATCTACCGCGCCGAGCGCGGCGAGGTGCCGGAGGGCGACTATGTCGTGCCGCTCGGCAAGGCGCGCCTCGCGCGCGAGGGCACCGACGTGACCCTTGTCGCGTACGGCGCGATGGTGCCGTTGTGCGAGCGCGCGGCCGACGCGCTCGCGGACGAGGCGTCGATCGAGGTGCTCGACATCCGCTCGCTGAAACCGCTGGACGAGGACGCACTGCTTGCGTCAGCTGCGAAGACCGGCCGCGTCGTGATCGTGCAGGAGGCGCCGCGGACTGCGGGCTTCGGCGCCGAGCTCGCCGCGATCCTCGCCGAGAAGGCGATCCTCGACCTGCGCGGCCCGGTGCTCCGCGTCACCGGCTACGACGTGCCGTATCCCTACTGGAAGATCGAGGACGCCTACATGCCCTCGGTGGAGAGGGTTGTCGATGCCTGTCGAAGACTTCTCGAGTTCTGACGAGGAGCCGCAACGCCTGCGCGTGTGGCTCGAGCGCGGCGAGTCGGGCTATTGGCTCCGCGACGCCGCCACGGGCGAGGCGCTGCGCTGGAACGACGGGCCGCTGCGCGTCGTCAAGCTCGCCGGCTCGTCCTATCGCGTCGACGAGCTGCAGGACGATGGCTTCGCGCCGGGCAAGCGGCTCGCGCTCGTGCCCGAGCCGGAGAACGAGCACGACCCGAACGCCGTCGCGGTCTGGGACGCCGAGCGGCGCGTGCAGGCGGGGTATCTCCCGGCCGGGATCGCGCCGAAGGCGAAGGTCGACGACCAGGCCGTCTCGCTGTGGGAGTTCCTCGACGAGAGCGGCCGCCGCGTCGGGTTGCGCGTGCTGCTTGCACCTGCGGACGCGTGGATACAGGAACCCAAGGCGTGATTACCGACTGAAACGCAAGGCCTCAGGGTCGATCGTCAGAACCTGCGGCAGCGCCGAGGAGAAGTAGCCGTGCCCCGTCTCCTCGAAAAAGGTGAATCTCGTGGATCACACGAGCCGTTCTTCCCGTCGCGGAGCGGAACGTGTTCCGCGCAGCAGTGATCCATCTGCCGTGCGAACGAGGAAGAAGGGGGCCCACGGGGGAAACATGGTTTCCCCCGTGCAGGCGAGCGAAGCGAAGCCGCTTCGCGTAGCGGTTCCGCCTACCTGCGGCGGTGTTTCTTGACGGGCGTCTTCGGCGCCACCGTCTGGCGAGCGTGCTTGACGGCCGGCTGCGCGGGCGGCCGGAATGCCGAGTTCGGCATGCCGACGTTGCCTGCTTCGTCGATGGCTGCGATCGCGAACGAGCGCTTCTCCCCGTCCTGCAGAGCGACGCGCACGACGAGCGTCCGCGCGTCGAGGGTCACGATCCGCCGCCCGTTGACGAGGAGCGCATAGCCCGCGACGGACGGGGTGTCCGCCGGAGGCTGCCAGCGAATGATCAGCGTGTGCCCGCTGGTCGCTGCGCTGAACCCGCGAGGCTTCCCGGGTGGCGTCCGGTCGAGCGTGAAGCTCTGCGTCGCAGACCAGTCGGACACATTGCCTGCCTCGTCCTTTGCGCATGCGCGCCAGAAGTAGGTCCCGTTCGGAAGGTCGGTGGCGGCCCAGCTCACCGTGGCGCCTGCGCCGACGCTCGTCGACACGCCGCTCGCGACGACGCCCGCGGCGACATTCGAAGAAGCTCCGCGTCCGAGGATGGTCGTGCAGGCGGCGTTTGCGCACACCTCGAACAGGACGGTGCCGCCGTCGCCCGCGTCGGAGCTCTGGAACGTGCCGGTCAACACGGCCTGCTTCACGACCGCGCCGTCTGCCGGTGCGGTCGTCTCGGGCACGTTCGGCGCGACGCTGTCGACGACGAACTGCTGTGCGGACGACGGCGCCGACTGGTTGCCGATGCTGTCCTCGGCCCGTGCGCGCCAGTAGTACGTGCCGTCCGTCAGCGACGGGCTCTGCCAGTTCGCGATCGAGCCGGCCTGCGCCAGGGACGAGTAGCCGGTCACGACGACGGAGGCGCAGCCGGCGTCCCTGCAGATTTCCACGAGTATCCGCGCGTCGTCCGTCGGGTCGCCCGGGTTGTCGACGCGAGCGCCCAGCAACGGCGCCGTTCGCATGCGCACGATCCGCAGGGCCGCGGGCGTCGGCACGGGCGGAGCGGTGCGGTCGAGGATGAAGGTGTTCGTTGCGCTCCACGCGGACTGGTTGCCGGCGGCGTCCTCCGCGCGCACGCGTGCGTAGTACGTGCCGTCGGCGAGCTCTGCGGGGACCCAACTGCCGGACGTGCCGTTGGGCACGGCGACGAGCGTGCCGGTGACGACGGGACCCGAGCAACTGCTCGTGCGGCAGAGCTCGAAGAACAGGCTGCCGCCGGTGGCGCTGCCCGGGTCCGTGTACGTCGCGGTGAGGGTTGGGATCGCCCTGACGCGGGATGCGCCGCTGCCGACCGCGAGCGTCGGAACGGCCGGCGGCATCTTGTCGAGGGTGAAGCTGCGGGCCGCCGACCAGGCCGACTGGTTGCCGGCGGCGTCCCGCGCGGCGGCATGCCAGAAGAAAGCGCCGCCGGCGAGGCTGCCGGGCGTCCAGTTGCCGGTTGCGCCGCTTGCGAGGCCCGTCGGTGAGGAGCCGCTCGCGACGACGGTGCTGCAGGCGCTGTCGGAGCAGATCTCGAAGAGGACGCTGCCGCTGTCGCCCGCGTCGCCGTCGACGAAGGTTGCGCCGAGGGTCGGGATCGCGGGCAGCGGCGCGGCGTCGGCCGGTGCCCCGAGGGCCGGCGTCGTGGGCGCGTTCGTGTCGACGGTGAGGCTGCGAGTCGCGCTCCAGGCGGATGGGTTGCCGGCGGCGTCCTGGGCGCGGACGCGCCAGTAGTAGACGCCGTCGGCGATGCCGGCCGGCGTCCAGCTCGTGCTGCTGCCGC
>JANMWV010000438.1:0-9376 GCA_031394165.1 Actinomycetes bacterium | reverse complement strand
CCGCGAGCAGATACGCGAGCAGGGCCTGCAGGACGGCGAAGCGCTCGGGGGCGACCGGCCCGGCCGGGCGGTCGACGACGCCATCGGCGGCGCGCACGGGCGACTCGCGGGCGGGCTCCGGTGCCTTGCCCTCGTGTCCTGCGCGCACGCGGCGCAGCGACGCTGCGGTCTCGCGCCGCAACTCCTCCGGCTCGAGCGGCACAGCGCGACCGTTCTGGCGCAGCACCCACGAGGCGAGCTGCGAGAGGGAGGAGTAGTCGGTGACGAAGACGCCGTCCTCAAGCCGGCCGGTCAACCCGTAGGCGCGCTGGACCCACCAGGCCGTGTCGCCGCGCACCTCGATGCGGGCCTCGCCGACGATGTCGCCGACCTGCCACGGCGGCCGCCCGCGGAACTGCTCGATGTCGAAGTCGGTCGGCGTGCGGAAGTCGCGCTCGCGCCGGGTGGCGAACTTGATCTCGCCGCGGATTCGGGAGACGCGGAAGGTGCGGATGTCCTCTCGATCGAGGTCGTAGCCGACGACGTACCAGATGCCGTTGTCGGGCAGCAGTGCGTACGGGTTGACGGTGCGGTCGGCGAGCTCGTCGCGCGAGATCGACCAGTAGTCGAACTTGATCGTGCGCTGCTTCGAGATCGCGCCCTCGAGCTTCGCGAGGCGACCGGGCATCTCCGGCGAGTAGTCCGGGTCGAGCACCTCGACGCGGAGGGCGGTCTCTGTCGTCGCCTCGCCGAAGCCGGGCCGGCCGAGTGCGAGGTTCTGCAGCGCGAGCCGTAGCGGCTCGGCGTACGCGAACTTCCCTTCGAGCAGAAAGAGCGCGGTCTGCAGCGCGGCGAGCTCGGCGTCGTCGAGCTCGAGCTGCGGAAGGAAGTATTGCTCCGAACGCAGCGTGTAGAGCTCCTCACCCGTGAACTCGTCTCGCTGCGACTGCAGCGGAACGCCGAGTGCGAGCAGCTCTGCCCGGTCGGAGTAGAACCGTCGCGCGAAGGCCTCGTCCGACATCTCCGAATATCCCTCGACGTTCGATTTCACGTCGCGCGCTGTGATCGGACGCCGCTCCGCCATCAGGAACGCGACCAGCGAGAGCTGGCGAATCAGCTTGTCCGTATCGTGCGACACCCCGGGATCACACTACACGGGGTCCCTGTGGATCGGGCCTGTGGAAAGGCTGTGGACTAGGCCGCGGCCTTCGCCTCGAGGTGCTGGTGCGACGGGCAGTAGTCGCGCTCCGGCAGCGGCGTGCGCTGGCAGGGCTTGCCCTTGCGGGTCGTGGCGCGGCAGCGGGCGATCCCGCCGTCGAGCGCGCCGGCCTCGATCTGCTCCTCGATGAACTGGATCGCGGCGCTCACGCCGGCCTGCACGGCCCACGCGACCGGCGCCTGTGCCGTGATCGGGAAGTAGCGCCGGATGTCCTGGAAGAGGGCGCGGTCCGGCTTGGCGAAATAGAGGGGGTCGTTCGCCAGTCGTTCCATCGTGTGCTCGCAGGCCATCAGGACTGCGCGCCGGGACTCGATCTGCGATTCGCGGTCGCCATACGGATCGATCAGGTCCTTCACCGATCGATATATGGCCCGCGAATACTGATACATGCAGTGTTGCAACTGGAGAGTCCGCTCTTCGATCACCACTCTGCTCGTCTCCTGTGAAGTTGCCGCCAAGGCTTTGTTAACAAGGGGTTAGGTTGGGATCACGTGCATTCGCAGGCCGATCCTACACCTTGCCGGGGCCTGTTACAAAGTGCGGGCGAACGTTGTCATGTCAGCGAACACCCGAACGCGGTTGGCCGGGCCATCGGAGACTCGGATGCCCCCAACAGCCTGCGCTTAACCATCGCCGCTACCGGGTGACACGCACCTGATAGGCGTTCGGGAACCCCTTCGCATGCGCGGCCGCCAGGGCGGCGCTCGCCTGGCTCTGCGACCGGTAGATCCCCGAGAAGACGACGTAGTAGCCGGGGTGGAGGCTCGAATACTGCGAGGAGAGCAGGACGCCGACGTCGGGGAGCCCTGCGTGCTTCGCAGCGCGGGCGCGGCCGAGCGCGTTCCCGCGACCCGCCGTTTCCGGCAGGGACTCGAGGACGTCGGTGTAGCCGGTCTTGCCCGCCGGCCACTCGGCGAGCGCGTTCGGGTTGGGTGCCGGCGTGGTAACGCTGCTCGTCGAGGGAGCCCCCGGCGGTTGCGGCAACGTGCCGGTCGTGATCGTCGGCGGCGGGGCAGTCGGCAGCGTGCTCGTCTGCGTCACCGGCGGCACCGTCGGTTCCGGCGCACCTGGGCCGACCGTCACCGGTGTCTCCGTGGCCACGATGGGCGCGGTCTGCTTGTGCGTCGAACCCGCTGCGACCGCTGCTGCAGTCGCGACGGCGGTGAGCACGAAGAACAGGAGGACAGGCCAGATCCAGTCGCCGGGATACCACGCGAGCCGGCGTTGCCACTGCGTCGCGAGGAAGCCGACAACGCCCCGGTTGACCGGGAGGCGGGAGCCGCATTCGAGGCAGTACTCCTGCAGCGGCTCGTACGCGACGCCGCACGTCGGGCAGTAGTCGCGCGGTGTCTGCGGAGCAGCCATCACGCACCCTCACCCGTCGCTCCGGCGTGCGTTCCGGTCGGCCGGCCGCATTGCGCGCAGAACTTCGAGCCCCAGAACACCGGCGTCCCGCATTCGCAGTGCACCGCGGGCTGCGCGCGACCGCGCGACGCCGCGGCCACGAGCAGGAGCTCGAGCTCGGCGAAGCGCTCCTCGATGGTTGCGAGCTCTGCACACCGGTCGACGAGCAGATCCTGGCGGAACTGGTCGCGGCGGTACATCTCGAGGATCAGCCCGCCGAGGTCGCGCAAGCGCGCCTCACGCAGCTGCAGCAGGCTGCGTCTCTCGCGGCGGAGCTGACCGGCGGGCGGGAGCGTCCGGCGCACCCTGCCCCCGGCGGTGGGGCCCCCGGCGGTAGGACCCCCGGCGGTGGGCCGCCCGGTGGTGGGGGGCGCGTCGGTGGGCGGCGCCGCCGGCGAGGGCGACCCGCCGTCCGGTGCGCGGCGAAAACCCGTCAGGCGCAGCATCGATCCTCGACTCTAACGCCCCGGGTCGGTCGGAGGCTCGACTCGCCCGGGGCGCTTCAGCGCTGGATGACGACGAGGCGCTCCTCGGTCATCTCGCGCACCGCCCAGGCGGGGCCTTCCTTCGTGTTGCCCGAGGCCTTGACGCCGCCGTAGGGCATTTGGTCGCTCCGGAAGGTGGGCGCCTCGTTGACGGTGACGCCGCCGAACTCCAGCCCGTCCGCCGCGCGGAGCGCCGACTCGATCGACGACGTGAAGATCCCCGCCTGGAGCCCGTATCTCGTGGCGTTCGCACGCTCGATGCCTTCGGCGACCGAGTCGATTGGGTTGATCACGACGACAGGGCCGAAGACCTCTTCGCAGCTCAGCTTCTGGCCGTCGGCGACGTTACCCAGCACCGTCGGCCTGATCAGGTCGTCCTCGAGCCCGCCGGTGAGCAGCGTCGCACCCGCGGCCTCGGCCTCCCCGATCCACTCGAGGATGCGCGAGCGCGCGCCCGGGTCGATCACCGGGCCGACGTCGGTGTCGTCGTCGGCCGGATCGCCGACGATCAGCGCCTCGACGATCGGGACGAAGGCGGTGATGAACGCGTCGTAGGCCGCCCGCTCGACGTAGATCCGCTGCACGGAGATGCAGGATTGGCCCGCGAAGCCGAACGCGCCCGCAGCGAGCTTCGCCGCCGCGGCCTCGATGTCGGCGTCCGCCGCGACGATCACCGGCGTCGAGTTCCCGAGCTCGAGCTTCACGCGCTTGCGCGGCGCGCGCTCCTGCAGGCCCCAGCCGACCTCGCCCGAGCCGGTGAACGAGATCAACTTCACGCGCTCGTCCTCGACGAGAACGTCGCCGATCTGCGACGCAGGCCCCACGACGACGTTCAGCCAGCCGGCCGGGAGCCCGGCTTCGAGCTCGAGCTCGGCGAGGAAGAGCGCCGACAGGGGCGTCTGGCTCGCGGGCTTCAGCACGACGGGACAGCCGGCGGCGAGCGCCGGGGCGATCTTGTGCGCGACGAGGTTGCACGGGAAGTTGAACGGCGAGATCGCGCCGACGACGCCGATCGGCCGACGGATCGTGAAGGCGAGCTTGCCCTCGCCGGCCTGCGCGCCGTCCATCGGCACCATCTCGCCGGCGAGCTTTCGTGCCTCGACCGCGGCGAACGTGTACGTCGACATCGCCCGCGAGGCTTCGACGCGCGCAGTCTTGATCGGCTTGCCGGCCTCGTCGGAGATCGTGCGGGCAAGCTCCTCGTGGCGCCGGCCGATCAGGCCCGCGACCCTGACGAGGATCTCGGCGCGCTTGTGCGCGGGCAGCGGCGCTTCGAGCGCGCGCGCGGCAGCGTCGACGGCACGGCGGGCCTCGGCGGCGCCACCCTTCGCGACCCGGCCGACGAGCTTGCCCGAGTAGGGAGAGAGCACGTCCAGCCACTCGCCCGTCTCGACCCACTCGCCGTCGATCAGCAGCTTGCGCTCTGTCGCCGTTGCCGCCATCTCGCCTCCCGTCTCGCTCTACTCGTCGGGGAGCCGGGCGGCGATCGCCTCGAGCACCTTGATCTGCAGCGACGGCATGTGTCGCAGGAGCGATTTGAAGTCGCGGGCGGTGATCACGAGCATCGTCGACGGGGCAGTCGTGGTCACCGTCGCCGTCCGGGGCGCGCCGGTGACGAGAGCGATCTCGCCCAGGAAGTCGCCCCTGCCGAGGGAGTTGATCTTGCGGCCCTTGCGGTGGACGTCGGCGGCGCCCTCGACCAGGACGAGGAACTCGTGGCCGGTCGCGCCCTCGTGCGTCAGTTCGCTGCCTTTGGCGATGTCGAGCTCGTCCGCGATGTGCGCGATCTCCTGGAGCTCGCGCTTCGAGCAGCCGCTGAAGAGCGGCACGCGCCTTATCAGCTCGATCTTCGCATTCTTCCGGAGCACCCGGTCGATTGTCCTTCGCGGCCTTCCTCGGGTCAAGCGGGGGCGGTAGAGTTCCGCGCATGGCAAGGGACACAGACGCGCTGATCGTCGACGCCGTTCGCAGCCCGATCGGGAAGAGGAACGGGACGTTGTCGCACATTCGCGGCGACGATCTCTCTGCTCAGGTCGTAAACGGCCTCCTCGCGCGGCACAACCTCGACCCTGCGGAGATCGAGGATCTGCAGTGGGGCTGCGTCACGCAGATCGGCGAGCAGACATGGAACATCGGCCGCAACGTCGCGCTCACGGCAGGCTGGCCGGTCTCGGTGTGCGGTACGACGGTCGACCGCCAGTGCGGGTCGTCCATGCAGACGAACTTCAACGCGGCAGCCGCCATCTGGTCGGGTCAGCTCGACCTCGTGATCTCGGGCGGCGTCGAGATGATGTCGCGCGTGCCGATGGGCTCGGGCAACGGCTCGATGTCCGACGCGGTGACCGAGCGCTACGACATCGTCATGCAGGGGATCTCGGCCGAAGAGATTGCGCAGAAGTGGGACCTCCCGCGCGAGGAGCTCGACCGTTACTCGCTCGAGTCGCACACGCGCGCTGCGCGGGCGATCGCGGAGGGGCGCTTCGAGAAGGAGATCATCCCGATCGAGCTCGACGTTCCGTCGCGGGACGACGGCGGCGGCACGTCGACGATGACGCGCACGCGGTTTGCCGTCGACGAGGCAGTCCGTCAGTCGACGCTCGAGAAGATGGCGTCGCTCCAGCCGGCGTTCATTCCCGACGGTGTCGTGACCGCGGGGAACTCGAGCCAGATCGTCGACGGCTCAGCCGCCGTGCTCGTCGCCTCGGAGCAGAAGGCGGCCGAGCTCGGGCTCGAGCCGCGCGCACGCTTCCTCGGCTTCGGCATCGCAGGAGTCGACCCGCACCTGATGCTCCACGGCAATCCGGAGGCGTGTGAGAAGGCGCTCGCGAAAGCAGGTCTCGGCTGGGACGACATGGCCGTGATCGAGGTGAACGAGGCGTTCGCGTCGGTCGTGCTCCAGTTTCTGAAGGACACCGCGCTCGGCGAGCGCTACGAGGCCGGCGACGTGAACCCGAACGGCGGCGGCATCTCGCTCGGCCATCCGCTCGGCGCCACCGGCGCCCGCATCACCGCGACGCTCGTCTCGGAGCTCGAGCGCCGCAACGCCCGCTACGGCATCGCAGCGATGTGCATCGGCTTCGGCCAGGCCATCGCAGGCGTCGTCGAGCGGCTGTAAAGCTCAGCCTCGTACCAGCCGATACGCCACGGCATGGATGCCGTGATCCGTGGGACGACGATGCCCGTGCTCGAGGTGCACCTCACCCCGGGTGAGTCCGTGGTGGCCGAAGCAGGCCAGCTCGGCTGGTTCGACGACGGGATCGAGCTCGAGACGACGACCGCGCTCGCGGGCGCCGACGGCATGTGGGACGCCGCAAAGCGCACATTCGGCGGCGGCACGTTCTTCATGACGCGATATGCGTCGACGACGCAGCCCGGCACCGTCGCGTTCCCGGCGCGGCTGCCCGGGAAGATCTTCCAGGTGCCGCTCGGGCCCGGGCGTTCCTACCTGATCCAGCGCCACGGCTTCCTCGCAGGGCTCGAGGGCGCAGAGCTGACGACGGCATTCGATGCGAGCCATCTCGGCAGCGGCGTGCTCGGCGGGTTCGGCTTCCTGCTCCAGAAGCTCGAGGGCGCCGGTCATGCCTGGATCGAGCTCGCCGGCGAGCTGAGCGAATACGACCTCGCCCCGGGGCAGACGTTGCGCGTGCATCCCGCGCACATCGGCGTCGTCGAGCAGAGCGTCGAGTACGAGCTCACGACCGTGCCGGGCATCAAGAACAAGGTCTTCGGCGGTGACGGGCTCTTCCTCGTCAGGCTCACGGGGCCCGGCAAGGTCTGGCTGCAGTCAATGTCGCTGCCGATGCTCGCGCACGCGCTCGAGCCGTACCTGCCGCAGACCCAGGGCACGACGGCGAACGGCTCGCTGCAATCGGCCGGCATCGAAGCGGCCGCCAAGAGTCTGTCGAAGCTCCTGTAGGTCGCAGTACCCTCGCCGTATGCCGGCGAGACGACTTCGCGTGGCGCACGCGGCGCTCGCCGTCACGTTCGTCGGTTTCGGTGCGATCGACGGCACCTGGGCGGCACGGCTCCCCGCGCTGAAGCACCGGCTGTCGCTCGACAGCGGCCAACTGGGGCTCGTCATCTTCGCGGTCTCGCTGTCGGCGACGCTGTTGCTGCCCGTCTCGGGCTGGCTCACGTCGCGACGCGGCAGCCGCGGGCCGACAGGGTTCGGACTCGTCCTCGCGGCGGGCGGGCTCACCTTCGCGGCCTTCGCGCCGTCGTACGCCGTACTCGTGCTCGGCGCCTGCGTGCTCGGGGCCGGCGTCGGCATCGTCGACGTCGCCGCGAACGCGCACGGCGTCGCCCTCGAGCAGCGTGCCGGGCGGCCGATCCTCTCCGCGTTGCACGGAGCGTGGAGCTTCGGGCTGCTCACCGGGTCGGCGATCGCGGCAGGCGCAGCGGCCGCCGGGGCAGGGCCGCGGCTCCAGTTTCCACTCGTCGCGGCGGGCGCGCTCGCGATCGCGGTCGTCGTGGTGCCGCGCCTGCTCCCGGGCGCGGAGGACGCTGCGGTCGACACGGCGCACTTCGCCTGGCCGCGCGGGCCGCTCGCACTGCCCGCGCTGCTGACCTTCTGCACGATGTTCGTCGAGTCGGCGACGATGAGCTGGAGCGCAGTCTTCCTCAGCGGTCCCGCCGGCGCGGGTGCTGCGCTCGCGGCAGGCGGCGTCGTCGCGTTCTCGATCGCGATGGTGATCGCCCGGCTCGCAGGCGATCCTCTGTCGGCACGCTGGGGTGTCGCCGGCCTCGCGCGGCGCGGCGGGTCTCTCACCGTCGTCGGGATGGTGCTCGCGCTCGCGACGCGGTCGCCGGTGCCGGCCCTCGCCGGCTTCGCGCTCGTCGGTGCAGGTGCCGCGGCGATCGTGCCGGCGTTGTTCCGCGTCGCCGCGGCGACGCCCGGCGTCTCGTCGGGTGCCGGCATCGCGTCCGTGGCGACGGCCGGCTATCTGGGCGGCGTGCTCAACGGGCCGGCGATCGGGTTCCTCGCGCGCGGCATCGGGCTCACCGGGGCGATGGGTCTCATCGCGGTGTCGGGTGCTGTGATCGCGGTGCTCGGCCCCAAGCTCGAACGGTAGGCTGCGCTCCGTGGCGGGGGAGATCAAAAAGGTCGGCGTCGTCGGCCTGGGCGCGATGGGTGCGGGCATCGCGCAGCTCTGCGTCGAGGCGGGGGTCGAGACGGTCGGCCGTGAGGTCTCGCTCGCGCTCGCCGAGAAAGCGCGAGACCGCATCGCTCACTTCCTGACGCGCAAGGTCGAGAAGGGCTTGCTCGAGCAGGACGCGCGCGACGCCGCGATTGCGCGGTTCAGCCCGACGGCAGACCTCTCGGATCTGGCCGACTGCGATCTCGTGATCGAGGCGATCGTCGAAGCGCTCGAGCCGAAGCAGGAGCTCTTCCGGGAGCTCGAGCGCGTGTGCCGGCCGGATGCGGTGCTCGCGACGAACACGTCGGCGCTGTCGGTGACCGAGATCGCGTCGGTGACGTCGACGCCAGGGCGTGTCGTCGGCATGCACTTCTTCAATCCGGCGCCACTCATGCCACTCGTCGAGATCGTGCGCGCCGAGCTCTCGTCGGACGACGCGGTCGAGACGGCATTCGCGCTCGGCGAGCACATCGGCAAGCATCCGATCCGTTGTCACGACACACCCGGCTTCGTCGTCAACCGTGTGCTGATCCCGGTGCTCAACGACTGCATCCGTGTGCTCGACGACGCGCGCGTCACCATCGAGGACCTCGACGCGGGCATGAAGCACGGCGTCGGCTGGCCGATGGGTCCGTGCGAGCTGATCGACCTGATCGGGATCGACGTGCACGTGCACGCGAGCGAGGCACTGTGGGAAAAGCTGCGCGAGCCGAGGATGGCTGCGCCGCCGCGTCTCGTCGCGATGGCGAACGCGGGCCTGCTCGGCCGGAAGAGCGGCCGCGGGTTCTACACCTACGACGGCTAAAGAAGCTCTAAGCCGCGAGCGGAACGCGAACGTCGGCGCGCTCGACAGGGGCGACGGCGGGCGCGGACGGAGTTGCCGTCTGCGGCTGCTGGTCGAGCAGCGCGTCGAGCGTGAGGGCGTGCATCGTCGCCTGGGCCGCCGACGCGAGCAGGGAGGACGCTTGCGCCTGTGACACGCCGGCGGCGCGCAGGGCGGCGGCGAGCGCGTCGATGCGCTCCGTCAGGGTGATCGCGGCGGACTCGAGGGCCATCCGCTGAAGCTTCGCCCGCGGCTCGGACAGTCCTCTCGATCCCGCCTGGAGAACGGAAGAAAGGGCCACGATCCGCCACCGGCCCCTCACAGAACC
>JANMWV010000390.1:0-3380 GCA_031394165.1 Actinomycetes bacterium | reverse complement strand
CTCGAGGTGGTCGGAGACGAACCCGACGGGGCAGATCAGCACGTCGACGACGCCCCGCTCGTGTAGCGCAGCGAGGTGGTCGAGGATGTCCGGGCCGAGCCACGGCTCGCCCGTGGGCGACTCGCTCTGGAACGAGAAGCTCCACTGCTCGCCGAGGCCTGCGGCCTCGGCGACGAGGCCGGCCGTCTCGAGCAGCTGGTTCTTGTAGGGGTCCCCCGTCGCGAGGATGCGCTCGGGCAGGGAGTGGGCAGAAAAGACGACGTGCGACTCCGTGCCGCGAACGCGGTCGGCGAGCAGATCGACGAAGCCAGGCTCTGTGTGCCAGCTCTCGATGAACGTGAGCTCCGCATGGCCGGCAATCGCCTGCTCGAGCTGGTCGCGATAGCCCTTGATCGACAGCGCCGAGTAGTGCGGCGCGAGCACGAGGCCGACGACGCGGTCGGCGCCGCCTGCGAGCACCGACTCCGCCGCGTCGGCGATGCGCGGCGGCCAGTGCTTCATGCCGGTGTACACCGGCAGGCCGAGCGCCGCCTCGAGCGCGGCCCGTGTCTGCTCGGTGATCGCGTTCAGCGGCGACGAGTCCTCGATGCCGAGCCGCCGGTAGCGCTCGACGAGATCGGCGAGATTCTCCGGGGCGATCGGGCGGCCGCCACGGATGTCGGCGTAGTACGCGGGCACGTCGGCCAGCCGCTCGGGCGAGCCGTAGGCCATCAGGACCACCGCCTCGCTCACGCCGGTCACGCTAGCGCCTCGACCGTGCACTCCTGGACGAGCGCCGTCAACCGCGTGAGCAGCTCCGGCTCCGTCTGGGGCAAGACGCCGTGGCCGAGGTTGAAGATGTGGCTGCCGCGCGCTCGCGCGCGCGCGATGAGGTCGATCGCGTCGGCCTCGACTCTCGCCCATGGCCCGAGCAGCGTCGCCGGATCGAGGTTGCCCTGGAGAGCGCGATCCTCAGGCACTGCGTCGAGTGGGAGCCGCCAGTCGATCCCGATCACGTCGCCACCCGCGCGGATCATCCGTTGCAGCACCGCTTCGGTCACACCCGTTCCGAAATGGATCGTCGGCACGTCGACCGCCGCGAGAATGCGCGCCGAGTACGGCTCGACGAACTCCTCGTAGTCAGACGGCGACAGCGCACCGACCCACGAGTCGAAGAGCTGGATCACGTCGGCGCCGGCGCGCGCCTTCGCTGCGACGTACCGCGCGGACTGCTCGGTGAGGCGTTCCATCAGGGCGTGCCACACGGCGGGCTCGCGGTACATGAGCGCCTTCGTGCGGCCGAAGTCGCGGCTCGGCTTGCCTTCCACGAGATAGCCGGCGACCGTGAACGGGCCGCCGCAGAAGCCGACGACCGCTTTCTCCTCGTCGAGCTCACCACGCACGATGCGCACCGCCTCGAGGATCGGCGCGGCCCACTCCTCGGGCTCCGTCACGCGCAACCGCTCGACGTCGCCGAGCGTGGCGATCGGATGCTCGATCACGGGCCCGACACCCTCGACGAGCTCGAGCGCGACGCCCATGCCGAGCACGGGCGACATGATGTCGGCGAACATCACGGCGGCATCCACGCCGTGGCGGCGAACGGGCTGCAACGTCACCTCCGCGCACAACTCGGGCGTGCCCGCGACGTCGAAGAAGCCGTGGCGCTCACGGATCGCCCGGTACTCGGGCAGCGAGCGGCCCGCCTGGCGCATGAACCACACCGGTGTGCGCTCGACCGGCTCGCGCAACGCAGCACGGACGAGGAGGGGGCGCGTCACCGTCCTAGACTAGCCCCGGCATGACAGCATCCGGCCCACTCGTCGCGCGCTGGCTGACGCTGGAACGCGCGCCCGTCGAGGCAGGCACGCTGCAGCGGGCGACCGTCGAGGTCGAGAACGCCGGCACTGCGACCTGGCGCACGCGCGGAGCCGAGGACGGCCTCTTCCTCGCGTACCACTGGCTCGACGAGCGCGGCAACGCGATCCTCTGGGACAGCCCCCGCACGCCGCTCGAGCGCGACGTCGCGCCGGGCGAGAGGCTGCGGCAGGAGCTTGCATTACGCGGGCCGATCCCGCCCGGCCGCTACCGCCTCGCCGTCGACCTCGTCGAGGAGCACCGCTTCTGGCTCGCCGAGCTGGGCAACCCGCCGTATGAGGAGGACGCCGACGTCCTGCCACGCAATGCGGGCAATGCCCGCGCGTTCCTCGCCGACGGCGCCGAGCCGGCGGACGACTGGCACGAGCGCGTGCGCGCGTTGCACGAGGAGGGCTATGCCGCGGTCGGCGGCGCGATCGAGCAGGAGCGGGGCCTCGTGCGCCGCGGCGACCCCGTGCTCGAGCCGTACGCGCCGGGCGGCGGCCGTCATCCACGTTTCGCGCATCCGCTCGTGTGCCCGTCGCTGCTGCCTCCGCTCGAGCCCAATTGCGTCGTCGGCGGCCTGCCGGCGTACAGGCCCGAGGGCGACGAGCCGTCGATGTTCGACGGCCGCCTCGTGATCAGACTTCGATCGCGATCTGATCGTCGACGCGGCTGAAGACGAACGCGCCGAGCGCCAACGCGAGCACGGTCGCGACGACGAGATAGAGCGCGTCGCCCCAGAACGGCAGCCGGCCGTAGAAGAGCGGCGCGCGCACGGCCTCGATCCCCGGTGAGAGCACGTTCACCCAGTGGATGAACCAGACGGCGGTCGGATGATGCTCGATCTGCTGCCCGTCGAGCGGATAGAGAATGGGCGTCAGGAAGAACCACGGCACGAGCAGCGCTGCGACGATGAACTCGACGTCGCGGAACAGGACGTTGAGCGACGCAACGGCGAGCGCGAGCCCGCAGACGAGCGCGACGAACAGCGCCGCGAGCGGGATCGCGAGGAGCTCGGTCGCGCGCGCGCGCGGCAGCGCGATGAAGTTCACGACGAGCAACAGCGCGAGCATCGCGACGAAACTGACGAGATGGGCAGCGACGACCGAGAGCGGCACGAGCTGGCGCGGGAACTTCGTCTTCCTGATCAGGTTCGCGTTGTCGAGCATCGAGCGGGTCGACGAGAGCAAGGCGGCGGTGAAGAACGTCCACACGGCGAGGCCGGAGAGCAGGAACAGCGGGTAGTGACCGCCGTTCGAGAACGGCGACTTCCAGACGACGCCGAACACAAACAGGTAGACGCCCATCAGCATCACCGGGTTCGCGACCGTCCAGAGGACCCCGAGCGCCGAGCCGCGGTACTTCGCGTGCAGATCGCGCCGGAAGAGGTTCGCGAAGAGGTCGCGGTAGCGGAAGACGTCGAGAAACGTATTCACGCGTCCGAGCCTAGATGACCGACCTGAGCACAGGAGCGAGGCGGGCTGCGAAGCCGCGAGTCGTGTGGGCGCGCTCAACACGTGCGCGGGCAGCCCGGCCCAGGC
>JANMWV010000387.1:0-9801 GCA_031394165.1 Actinomycetes bacterium | reverse complement strand
CTCGTCGCGGCTCTGCGTCGAGAACTCCGAGACGACGGCGCCTTCGTCGCCGCCGCGGAACCAGTGCAGCGTGTCGGGCGGGATCGTGCACTGGTCGCCCGGTCGCAGCACGAGCTCGTCGCGGCCCTCGACGTGCAGGTGCACGGTGCCGCTGCGGCAGCGGAACGTCTCCTCCTTGCCCGGCAGCCCGTCGACCGGCGGGTGCCGGTGCTCGGGGCACGTCTGGCCGGGGAAGAGCACGAGCTCCTTCGCGCACACGCGCGCCGTGTTCACGTAGACGACGAGCTGGAGCCCGATCTCTTCCAGCTGCCCGAGCCCGAAGTCGGCGACCTCGATCGACGCGCGCTCCGCCGGGGTCAGCACGATGCCCGCGTCCGCGAGCATCGCCGCCGCCCGCTCCCGCGCTTCCGACTCGGTCACAGGGAGACGGTCCTGCCGTTCGTCGCCGACTCGTGCAGCGCCTCGAGGGCGCGCGCCTGCCCGACGGCGTCGTCGCGGCCGAGCAGCAGCTCGCCCTCGCCGCGGATCGCGTCGCTCAGGTTCTCGAGCTCGAGCCGGTAGGAGTCGACGGGCTCGAGCTCGATCCGCTCGACCTTCCCGTCGCGGCGCAGCTCGATGCCCGGCACCTTGCAGTGCCAGGGGTCGTCGAGGAACAGCGAGCCCTCGCTGCCGATCGCCTCCAGCTCGTCGCGCTCCGTCAAGGCCGTGCCGCAGTCGAAGGTCGCGATCACGTCGCCGGGGAAGCGGAGCGTTGCGCCGAAGACCCAGTCGGTGCCGGACGGCCCGATCCACGCCTCGCCGTGAACTCGCTCGGGCTCGCCGCCGAAGAGCCGCGATCCGCTGACGGTGTAACAGCCGACGTCCATCAACGCGCCGCCCTCGACCTCCGTGCGCAGGCGGATGTTGCTCTCGTCGTAGAGCGAGTAGCTGAATGCGGAGCGGACGAGCCGCAGCTCGCCGATCGCCCCGTCGTCGACGAGTTGCTTCGCGCGCTTCGTCTGCGGGTTGTGGCGGTACATGAACGCCTCCATCAGCAGCCGGCCGGTGCGGTCGGCGGCGTCGAACGCGGCCACGACCTCGTCGGTGTGGCGCGAGAGCGGCTTCTCGCACAACACGTGCTTTCCCGCTTCCAGTGCTTTGACGGACCAGTCGCAGTGCAGGGTGTTCGGCAGCGAGATGTAGACGGCCTCGATCTCCGGATCCGCGAGCAGGGCTTCGTACGAGCCGTACGCGCGCTCGATCTCCCACGTCTTCGCGTACGCGTCGGCGCGCGCCTGGTCGCGGCTCGCGACTGCGACGAGCTCGACCTTCGGCGACGCGTGTGCTCCCGGGATCACCTTCCCGTTGATGTCGGCGGTCGAGATGATTCCCCACTTGACTGCGTGCGCCACTTGAGCTCCCTTGGCGAGGTGAAACGGACATGCGTAGTATCGCCTCCGATGACTGAGATCGGCGTCGGCATGCTGGGCTACGCGTTCATGGGCAAGGCGCACTCGAACGCGTTCAAGAAACTCGCGTACATCACGTGGCCGCCGCCGCTCGAGCCGCGGCTCGTCGGTATCGCGGGCCGGAACGAGACGGCCGTAGGCGAGGCGGCGAAGCGCTACGGCTACGAGTACGCGACGACCGATTGGCGCGAGCTCGTGGCCGACGACCGGATCGGCCTCTTCGACAACGGCGCCCCCAACTCGCTGCACGCAGAGCCGACGATCGCCGCCGCCGAAGCCGGCAAGCACGTGATCTGCGAGAAGCCGCTGGGACGCGACGCCGACGAGGCGTACGAGATCTGGCGCCGCGTCGCGGCGACGGGAGTCAAGCACCTGTGCGCGTTCAACTACCGCTTCGTGCCGGCGATACGGCTGGCGCGGGAGATGGTCGACGCCGGCGAGCTGGGGGAGATCAGGCACTTCCGCGGCCGCTACCTCCAGGACTGGGCCGACGACCCGACACTCGACACGTGGCGCTTCGATGCGGACGAGGCCGGCTCGGGCGCACTCGGCGACCTCGGGACGCACGTGATCGACCTCGCACGCTTCCTCAACGGCGAGATCGCCACGGTCTCGGGGCTCGTGAAGACGTTCCTGCCCGGTCGGCAGGTCGACGACGCGATCGAGGCGGCCGTCGAGTTCGAGAACGGCTCCGTCGGCACGATCGAGTCGACGCGCTTCGCGCTCGGCCGTCGCAACGCGCTGCAGTGGGAGATCAACGGCTCGAAGGGCTCGCTTGCGTTCGACATGGAGCGCCTCAACGAGCTCCAGGTGTTCCGCGCCGACGGCGACCGCGCGCGCGGCTTCAAGACCGTCCTCGTCAGCGAGGCCGACCATCCCTTCTGGGAGCACTGGTGGCCGCCCGGCCACATCATCGGCTGGGGCGACACGTTCGTGCACGAGCTGCACCACATGCTGCAGGCAATCGCCTCGGACGGTGACGTCGCCCCCTACGGCGCGACGTTCGCGGACGGCTACCGCGCGTCCGAGGTGGGAGACGCGATCGTGCGCTCCGGCCGGAGCGGTCAGCGCGAGACCGTGTCGTACCGCTCGCTGTAGCGCTACGTGCGCAGCACGACTTCGAGCGCGGTGCCGCGCCCGGGCGTCGAGCGGAGGGAGAACCCGCCGTCGATCGACTCGGCGCGGGCGCGCATGTTCTTCAATCCCTGGCCGGCCGGTGTCTCGCCGCCGTCGAAGCCGGCGCCGTCATCGGTGATCGTGACGTAGCGCTCGCCGAACGCACGCTCGCCGATCGTCACGACCGCCGCCGTCGCGTTTGCGTGCTTGCGCACGTTGGCGAGACCTTCCTGCACGATGCGGAAGACCTCGATCTGCTCGTCGGGCGCGAGCCGGATCGACGTGTCCACCTCCAGGTCGACCTCGAGCTTGCCGTCGGCCGTGAGGAACTCCACGTAACGGCGAAGCGCCGCGTCGAACGGCGCGGTGCCGCTCGCGGAGGAAAGGGCGAGGATCGCGAAGCGCGCCTCCTGCTGCGCGAGCAGCGCCGCCTCCTTCAGGCGCGGCGCGACCTCCTCCACCGGAGCGCCGGCCTCGAGCATCGATGCGTGCGTCGACACGGCGAAGAGATACTGCGCGAGGCCGTCGTGGATCTCGCGCGCCACACGCGCGCGTTCCTCGGCGACGGCGCGCCCGAACTCGGCGAAGCGGATCGCACGCCACGCGCCGATGAGGATCAGCGCGTAGGCGAGCATCCGCAGGAAGTCGCCCTGCGAGACGTACGTGCTCGCGAGGAGCGGCTGGAAGACGAGATGGAGTGCGGCGAACAGCATCAGCGTGAACCCGAGCGCGAGCCAGCGCGCGAGGTCGTCGCCCCGCTTGCGGAAGCGCTCGCCCCAGCCGACGACGGCGATGAGCGCGATGAACGCCTGGAGCGCGAGCGTGGCGGTGAGGTAGAACGGCTGGGCATCGTTGCCGGTCGGGTCGAGGGCCGGCAACGCCGCGCCCGCTGCCCGCAACAGCGACCACGCGACGAGCAGCGCGATCCCGGCAGCCGCGACCGCGTTGGCGATCGCCCAGTCGCGGTACTTCGTCCGTCCGCGCAGGAACGGGGCTGAGGCGATGAGCGCCTGGCCGACCATGCCGCCGAGCAGCGCCGCCCAGCCTTCCGGCGCCTTGACCGTCTCGCCACCGAACTGCGGGCCGATCGCGAACACGAACGCGGAGAGCGAGAGTACGAAGAACCCGCTCGCGAGCAGGAGGTCGATCCGCCGCCCTTCCACGGAGAAGCGGACGGCCGCGAGCACGGCGACGAGCAGGCCGGCGAGGGCGATGGCCGTCTGGAGGACGAGCCGGAGCTGCGGTAGGTCCCAGCTCGTCTGGAGCACGGGGTACACCAGGAAGAGCGCCAGGCTGGCGCCCAGGAGCCCGGCGAGCAGGATCTCGCCCACGAGCCAGGACTGGAAGTCGCGACGGGTTTCGTTCACTTCCCTCTTGTCGGCAGAACGCCTCCTGCCGATAAGGGTCATGAGTTGGCAACGAGAATCCTCATCGTCGACGACCACCCGCTGACCCGCGAGGCGCTCTCCTCGTTGCTGCGCGCGCACGGGTTCGACGTGGCCGGCGAGGCCGCAGACGGCAAGACGGCCGTGCTCGAGGCGGCCCGGCTGCTGCCGGATCTCGTGCTGCTCGACCTTTCGATGCCCGGCATGGACGGGCTGACCGCGCTGCCGCAGCTCCGCGCCGCGGCCCCGGACTGCGAGGTCGTCGTGCTCACCGCCTCGGGCACCGAGGCGAACCTGCTGGCCGCGATTCGCGCCGGGGCGGCGGGGTACCTGCTGAAGACCGAGCCTCCCGAGCGAATCGCCGGGTTCCTCGAAGGCGTGGCGAACGGCGAGGCGGCGCTCTCCGGCTCGATCGCCCGCCGCCTGCTCGACGAGGTGCGAACCGGCAACGATCGCGGCGCGGGCGTCCCCGACACGATCGCCGCTGCGCTGTCCGCCCGCGAGCTCGAGGTGCTGCTCCTGCTCGACGACCATCTCGGCACCGACGAGATCGCCGGACGGCTCTTCATCTCCGAGCACACGGTTCGCTCGCACGTGAAGAGCCTGCTGCGGAAGCTGAACGTCTCGTCGCGCCGCGAGGCGCTCGAGCGGCTCGCCTTTGCTCGAGCGGCGTAGCGGCCCAGAACATTCGTTCTCACCCACGGTGGGTGATGCGCTTCACCAACGGAGGGGCACCACTTCCGCGGCGTCGCGGCCGATGATCTGGCTACAGCGAGCCCCGACTAACGGGGGATGGCGGAACTCCTGCGGCAGCGAACGGCCCCCGAAAGGGGGCCGCTGGCTTTCTACAGCCAAAGCGGCGGCGAAGCCGCCATTCCATCAGCTGCCTGGTTCGCGACCAGGTCGCCGTACAGTCGTCGCCGGCGAATCGTCGGTCGACCTGGTTGCTCAGGAACCAGGTCGCGGACGTTGCCGTTCCGCTACGAGCCGAACCCGTCGAGTGCGGCCTGCACGAGCCCCGGCAGCGTCTCGAGCTGGTAGCCGCCCTCGAGCACGGCCGCCACGCGCGGCGCCATTGCCGCGCAGCGGCGCGAGAGCTCGCGGAACCCGTCCTCGCTGACCTGCATGTCCGCGAGCGGGTCGTCGTGGTGCGCGTCGAAGCCGGCCGAGACGAGCACGAGCTCCGGCTCGAAGCGCGCGACGGCGGGCTGGACGACCTCGTCGAACGCGCGCAGATACTCGTCGTCGCCCGACCCTGCGGCGAGAGGGACGTTCAGCGTCGTCTCGCGCTGGTCGTCGGGACCCCCGGTTCCGGGATAGAACGGCCACTGGTGCAGCGACACGAAGAGAACGCTGTCGTCGTCCTCGAACACCGCCTCCGTGCCGTTGCCGTGATGGACGTCGTAGTCGACGATCGCGACGCGCTGCAAGCCCAGCTGCTTCTGCGCCGCCCGCGCCGCGATCGCGACGTTGTTGAAGACGCAGAACCCCATCGCCCGCTCCGGCAGCGCGTGATGCCCGGGTGGGCGGACGAGCGCGAAGCCGCCCCGCAATGCCGCTTCGACCGCGGTGCCCGCACCGAGCGCTGCCGCTTCGTACGTCGTGGCCGTCGCCAGCGTGTCGTTGTCGAGCCAGGTGGAATCGACCGTCGCGCGCACCTGTGCGACGTACTCCGAGGTGTGGCAGAGCTCGAGCTCTGCAGGCGTCGCCGGGCGCCCCTCCTGCCACTCGCGGAAGTGGTGCAGCAACACGGTCAGCCGCTCCTGCCGCTCCGGGTGCTGCCCCGTCGGGTGCAGGCGGGCGAGCGCGGGATGCGTCAGGACGTCGATCGGACGATCTCGCCGAGCTCGTCGGGGCCCTGCGCAGCGAGCCGGTCGGCCGCCGAGTCGAGACCGAGCTGCCGGAGGAAGGATGACGCCTCCGCCCACCTGGGGGTATGGGGAGAGAGGGGAGGAAGAGGAGCGGAGGCGTCCATCCTCGCGATTCGCCGATACAGCAGTAAATCCTCCGCCTCGGACGGAAAACGTCCGTCCGCCAGCACGGCGTCCAGCGTCCCGTACTGCCGCAGGAGGTCGGCCGCCTTCTTCGGGCCGATCCCGCGGGCTCCGGGCAGCTTGTCCGACGGATCGCCGCGCAGTGCGATCAGGTCGACGACCTGCTCCGGGTCGACGCCGTACCGCTCGCGCACCCCGTCGGGCCCGATCCGTGCGAGGTCGGTGACGCCTTTCGTCGGCTGGAGGATCGTCACCCGGTCGTCGACGAGCTGGTACGCGTCGCGGTCGGAGGTGACCATGCGCACCGGGCCTGCCCACGTGTGCGCCGCCGCGGCGAGGAAGTCGTCGGCTTCGTAGCCGTCGCCCTTTGCCGCCACGAACCCGGCCGCGCGCACGAGCTGCGGCAACAGGTCGAGCTGCTCGAGCAGCGCGTCGTCGAACTCACGCCCCGACTGGTAGGCGACGAACGCCTCGTGCCGGTACGTGGGCACGGTGAGCGTGTCCCAGCCGACGACGATCGCGTCGGGCTGCTCTTCCTTCCAGAGTTGCACGAGCCAGTTCGCGAAGCCGGAGATCGCGTTGAAGCGAATGTTCTTCGGGCCGCCGTGATACGCGCGGTGCGCGAGCGAGTCGCCGTCGATCGCGAGGAGGACGCTCAGAGCGAGGCCTCGAGCTCGGTGATGCGCGCCATCAGGCGCGCGGTCGCCTCCTGCGCCGCCTCGGCGATCTCCTTGCCGCGCAGGTCCTCGATGTCGACGGGCGCGCCGTACACGACGCGCAGCCTTGCGAGTCGACGCAGGTTGTCCGTTCCCTTGACGGCAGCCGGGACGAGCGGCACGCCCGCCTCGAGCGCGATGCGCGCCGCGCCGCTGCGCGGCCGCGCCTCGTGCTTCTTCATCAGCCCTTTCTTTCGTCGCGTGCCCTCGGGGAACATCGCGACGATGTTGCCCTCGCGCGCGAGCCGCACGGCCGTCTCCATCGCCACCGTGTCGTGCTGCCCGCGATGCACCGAAAAGGCGCCCAGGGCGTCGAGGAGCTTGCCGAGCGGGAACCAGTAGAGCTCCGACTTCGCCATGACCCGCAGGAACGTCTCCGGCCAGAGCGGCATGCCGAGCGGCCAGGGGTCGAAGCTCGAGAGGTGGTTGCAGGCGAGCACGCAGCCGCCCTCGGGAATGTTCTCCTTGCCGGTCGAGCGCAAGCGGAAGAGGCCGTAGAGCAGGGGCCAGGTGACTCCTGCGACCAAGTTGTAGACGGGGGTCGGCCGCATGGGAGCAGTATCGCGGAGGGACGCGTCTGTTCGAGCAAGGCCCGTCGCGGAGCCGAGCTTGCTCGGCGCAGCAGTGAGACGCCCGGCCGCGAGCACAGGAAGAAGGGGGGCCACGGGGGAAACATGGTTTCCCCCCGTGAAGCGAGCGAAGCGAAGCGTCCCCGCTATCGTTGCCACCCGTGGCTGAGGGCACAAAGCACAAGCGGCTCGTGATCGTCGAGTCCCCGGCGAAGGCGAAGACGATCGCGGGCTATCTCGGCGACGAGTTCGCCGTGGAGTCGAGCGTCGGCCACATCCGCGACCTGCCGGAGCGCGCGGCGGACATTCCCGAGGAGTACAAGAAGCAGGCGTGGGCGCGCCTCGGCGTGGACGTCGATCACGACTTCGAGCCGCTGTACATCGTCGATCCGGACAAGCGCAAGAAGGTGAGCGAGCTGAAGAAGCTGCTCGCCGGCGCCGACGAGCTCCTGCTCGCGACGGACGAGGACCGCGAAGGCGAGGCGATCGCCTGGCATCTGCTGCAGGTGCTGAAGCCGAAGGTGCCCGTCCGGCGCATGGTCTTCCACGAGATCTCGCGCGAGGCGATCGACCGCGCGCTCGGCGAGACGCGCGAGGTCGACCAGCGGCTCGTCGACGCGCAGGAGACGCGGCGCATCCTCGACCGTCTGTACGGCTACGAGATCTCGCCGGTGCTCTGGAAGAAGATCATGCCGCGGCTCTCTGCCGGCCGCGTGCAGTCGGTCGCCACGCGGCTCGTCGTCGAGCGCGAGCGCGAGCGGCGGCGCTTCGTGCCCGCGCAGTGGTGGGACATCGAGGCGACGTTCGATCCCGAGTCGTTCGCCGCGCGGCTCGTCACCGTCGACGAGAAGCGCGTCGCGCAGGGCCGCGACTTCGGGCCCGACGGGAAGGCGCGCAGCGGCGACCTCGTGCAGCTGGACGAGCCGGCCGCGCGCGGTCTCGCCGAGCGTCTGCACGACTCGTCGTTCACGGTCGGCCGCGTCGAACGCAAGCCGTACGTGCGCCGCCCGAGCCCACCGTTCATGACCTCGACACTGCAGCAGGAGGCGAGCCGCAAGCTCCGCTTCACCGCGCAGACGACGATGCGCGTCGCGCAGCGGTTGTACGAGAACGGCTACATCACCTACATGCGCACCGACTCGACGACGCTGTCGGAGTCGGCGCTGAAGGCTGCACGCGCACTGGCCGCCGAGCTGTTCGGCGCGGAGTTCGTGCCCGCGAAGCCGCGTCAGTACGAGCGCAAGGTGAAGAACGCGCAGGAGGCGCACGAGGCGATCCGTCCCTCGGGCGACAGCTTCCGCACGCCGCAGCAGGTGCAGCGCGAGGTGTCGCGCGACGAGCATGCGCTGTACGAGCTGATCTGGATTCGCACGCTCGCGTCGCAGATGGAGGACGCGAAGGGGCAAACGGTGTCGCTCCGCATCGCCGGCGCATCGTCCACAGGAGAGAAGGTCGAGTTCGGTGCGTCGGGCACGGTGATCACGTTCCGCGGCTTCCTCGCCGCGTACGAGGAGGGCCGTGACGAGCCGGAGGCGAAGGAGGACGACGAGCGCCGGCTGCCGAACCTCGCCGAGGGAGACGCCGTGCAGCTCAAGGAGCTGGCGCCGCAGGGACACGAGACGAACCCGCCGGCGCGCTACACCGAAGCGACTCTCGTGCGGACGCTGGAGGAGCTCGGCATCGGCCGTCCGTCGACGTACGCGTCGATCCTCGGCACGATTCTCGACCGCGGCTACGTCTTCAAGAAGGGAACGGCGCTCGTGCCGTCCTTCCTCGCGTTCTCGGTCGTGCAGCTGCTCGAGCAGCACTTCGGCCGGCTCGTCGACTACGACTTCACGGCGCGGATGGAGGACGACCTCGACCGCATTGCCTCCGGCGACGAGCAGCGCAACACCTGGCTGAAGCGCTTCTACTTCGGCGAGGAAGACGCGAACGGTGTCAACGACGGCGGCCTGAAGGAGCTCGTCTCCGATCTCAGCGGCATCGACGCGCGTGAGATCAACTCGATCGACATCGGCAACGGGATCGTGCTCCGCGTCGGCCGCTACGGGCCGTATCTCGAGCGGGACGGCGAGCGCGCGAACGTGCCCGACGATCTCGTGCCCGACGAGCTGACGATCCAGAAGGCGGAGGAGCTGCTCGCACAGCCGTCGCAGGACCGCGAGCTCGGCGTCAATCCCGAGACCGGGCAGACAGTGGTCGCGAAGAACGGCCGCTACGGCCCGTACATCACGGAGACGCTGCCGGAGGACTCGAAGGAGAAGCCGCCGACGGCGTCGCTCTTCAAGACGATGTCGCTCGACACGATCACGCTCGAGGACGCGCTCCAGTTGCTGCAGCTGCCGCGCGTGATCGGCGTCGGCGAGGACGGCGAGGAGATCGTCGCGCGCAACGGGCGCTACGGCCCGTATGTGCAACAGGGAAAGGAGTCGCGCTCGCTCGAGACGGAGGAACAGTTGCTGACCCTCGACCTGGACGAGGCGAAGGCCGTCCTCGCGAAGCCGAAGGAGCGCCGCGGGCGCGGTCAGGCGAAGCCGCCGCTCAAGGAGGTCGGCGTCGACCCCGCGACCCAG
>JANMWV010000351.1:0-1688 GCA_031394165.1 Actinomycetes bacterium | reverse complement strand
GCGTGCGCTCGCCGACGGCCGGGACTATCTCGTGCCCGACGACGTCAAGGCGGTCGCCGAGCCTGCCGGCGTGCTCGTGCGCGACGAGCGTCGGCGGCGGCACGGTCGACGTGGACTCGATCCACAGCTCGATGCGGACGTCGTCGCCCTCGACGACGTCGCGTGCGGCGCCGTGGCGGCTGACGTGCGGCGGCCGCGACGCGAGCCGCACCCACGCGGTCGCGAGCACGACCGCGAGCAGGAGCCCCGTCGCCACCGGATAGAGCGCGCGCGAGCCGAAGACCCAGGCGGCGGCGTAGACGAACAGTCCCAGCAGCAGGACTGTGCGCCCTCGGTGTGTCATACCGGTACGGGTGTCTTCTCGAGCGCCTCGGCGACGATCGCCTCGCCGCCGAGCCCGGCCGAGCGGGCCTCCGGGCCGAGGATCAGCCGGTGCGAGAGCACGGCCACGGCGACCGCCTTGACGTCGTCGGGCACGAGATAGTCCCGGCCGTCGGCGAGCGCACGCGCCTTCGCCACGCGCAGCAGCGCGATGCCCGAGCGCGGGCTCGCGCCGAGGTACAGGCGGGAGTCGCCGCGCGTCTGGCGCAGCAGGGCGACGACGTAGCGGCCGAGGCTGTCCTCGACGTAGACCGCACGCGCCTGCTCGGCGAGCCGGACGACGTCGGCGGCGCCGGCGACCGCCTCGAGCGACTCGAGCGGCGGCTCGTGCGTCTGCTCGTCGAGCATCTTCGCCTCCTCCGCGAGCGTCGGATACCCGAGGGCGAGCCGCATCGTGAAGCGGTCGAGCTGCGCCTCGGGCAGCGGATAGGTGCCCTCGTACTCGATCGGGTTCTGCGTCGCGATCGCCATGAACGGCCGGTCGAGCGGATACGTGACGCCGTCGACGGTGACCTGGCTCTCCTGCATGCACTCGAGCAGCGCCGCCTGCGTCTTCGGCGACGCGCGGTTCACCTCGTCGACGAGCAGGAGGTTCGCGAACACCGGCCCGGGCCGGAACTCGAACTCGTTCGTGCGCTGGTTGAACACGTTGACGCCGGTGACGTCGGACGGGAGCAGGTCGGGCGTGAACTGGAGCCGGGAGAAGTGGCAGTCGAGCGACCGCGCGAGCGCCTTGGCGAGCATCGTCTTGCCGACGCCGGGAAAGTCCTCGATGATCAGGTGCCCCTCGGCGACGAGGCAGAGGACGACGAGCCGGAGCGTCTCGGCGGGGGCGTGGACGACGCGGGCGAGGTTCGCCGCGATCGCCGCGACGAGATCCGCCGGGGCAGGGGCGAGTGCAGGCTCAGCCAAGCAGGCGCTCCACCTCGTCGAGGATCGAGGCGGCGATGTCGGCCTTCGGCGCCTTGGCGATCGTGCGCTCGCCGGCCGCCGAGACGAGCGTCACCTCGTTGTCGGCGGACTCGAAGCCGATGTCGTCGCGCCCCACGTCGTTGAAGACGAACAGATCCGCGTTCTTCGCCGCGAGCTTCCCGCGGGCGCGCTCGAGGCCACCCTGTCCCTGGTCGGCGGCGAAGCCGACGAGGAGCTGCCCGGGAACGCGGCGCCGTCCGAGCTCGGCGAGCACGTCGCTCGTCGGCTCGAGCTCGACGGTCCAGGTCGCCCGGTCCTTCGGGCGTTTGGACGCCAGCGCTGCTGCCGGCCGGTAGTCGGCGACGGCGGCGGCCATGATCACGACGTCGGCGTCG
>JANMWV010000350.1:0-7740 GCA_031394165.1 Actinomycetes bacterium | reverse complement strand
TTCGGCGCGCTCGGCGGCACCGCGCTCCAGCAGCGGCTTCCCGTCCGCACGCTCTCGTTCCTCTTCGCAGCGATGCTCGTCGCGATCGCCGTCCGGATGCTGCTCCAGTGAGCCACTACGTGCTCGCCGCGGTGCTCGGCGTCGCCGCCGGCGTCTTCTCGGGCCTCTTCGGCGTCGGCGGCGGGATCCTGTTCGTCCCGATCCTGACCTGGCTCGGGCTGACCCAGCTGCACGCCGAGGCGTCGTCGCTGCTCGCGATCATCCCGACGGTGCTGGTCGGCGTCTGGCGGCAGCAGCGCTACGGCAACGTCCGCTGGCGGGGCGCGGCGATCATCGGCGTCGCGTCGATCGCGGCCACGGTCGGCGGCGCCCAGCTGGCGCTTGCCCTGCCCGAATCGACGCTGCGGCGACTGTTCGCAGTCCTGATGATTGGCGTGGCGGGCCAGATCGCCTGGCGCGCCCGCGGCCAGCAGCCATAATTCCGGGATGGCCGACCTCGAGGACATCTGGATCCCGCTCGTCGACGAGCCGCTCGGCTCGATCATCGAGCAGATCCAGCGGGAGAACCCGGAGATCGCGCGGCTGATCGAGTCGCCGCACCGGATCCTCGCGTTCCGCACCTTCGCGTACATCCGCTGTGGGCTGCTCCTCGGCCAGTTGCTCTTCGACAACGACGTGCCGGCCTACGACGGCTCCGACAGCTGGATCGACGCGCTCCTGCGCGAGCCGTCGCACCACGAGGCGCTCACGCGCGAGGTGCGTGCCGTCGCCGAGGAGATCGCTGCCGACCCGAAGTACGCCGACGAGGGGCCGCTCGCCCCGGACGACGCGGCCCGCGAGCGTTTCCGCACGTTCGCCCGCGAGCATCTGGGCTCGCAGAGCTCCCCGTAACAGCTCGTCGTCGCGCCCGGTGCCGATAATGAAAGGCCTGTGCATCTCACCCCGCTGATCCGGCTCTCGGCCGCCGCCTGCGTCCTCGTGCTCGTCGCCGGCGCCACGGAGAGCTCGGCCGACCGCTCCGCCGGCGCGGCGGCGCGCGCGTGGGCGATCAAGGTGATCGCGCCCGGCCAGCCGGCGGTGGGCACGAGGGTGCTCACGGCTCCCGACGATGCGGTGGCGTTCGACGGCGCGTACGCGTATCCGGCCGACGGCTCGATCGTTGCGACCACGTCGGTGACGACGAGCGCATCCGCAGCGAGCGGCATCCAGGCGGCGGCGGCGGCGTCCTCCCAGGCGACGGCGGTGTCGCTCTTCAAGGGCGAGATCACGGTTGCGACCGCGACAGGCGAGGCGCATGCGCTCGCGAGCACGGTGGGCGCGTCCGGCGACACGGGTGCGACCGGCCTGACGACACTCGTCGTGCTCGGCCAGCCGCTCGACCCGACGACGAACCAGCAGATACCGCTCGGCGACTGGGGCTATGCGATCGCGCTCGAGCAGAAGAGCCAGCGCGTCGACAAGCCCGCGCCGGGCTACCACACGTTCGTCACCGCGCTCGACGTCTTCCTCACCGCCGACCACGGCGGCCTGGCGGCCGGCAGCGAGCTGCAGATCGGCTACGCGGAGGCGAACAGCGAAGCGAGCCAGTCGGCGCCGCTTCCCACCGCGCCGTCGACGCTCACCACCGGCGCGACAGGAGCGCCCCCAGGCGAGTCGGGCCCGAACGGCTTACCGCCCCTGCTCAGCAAGCCGCCGAACGTGACGCCGAAGCTCGGCGCCGGCGGCTACGTGTTCCCCGTCTACGGCAACTCCTCGTTCATCGACACCTTCGGTGCGCTCCGCGGCGACGTCTCGGGCGGCTGGCATCACGGCGACGACGTCTTCGCCGCTCTCGGCTCGCCGTTGCTCGCCGTCGCGAACGGAACCGTGTTCGCCGTCGGCTGGAACCGCGTCGGCGGCTGGCGTCTCTGGCTACGTGACGACGAGGGCAACGAGTTCTACTATGCGCACCTCTCCGCGTACTCGCCGCTCGGCGTGAACGGTGCGATCGTGCACGCCGGAGACGTGCTCGGCTTCCTCGGCAACTCGGGCGACGCGCTCGGGACGCCATACCACCTGCATTTCGAGGTGCATCCCGTCGGCTTGCTCGGTCTCGGCTACGACGGCGCCGTCGATCCGACGAGCTACCTGCTCGGCTGGCGGCGGCTCCAGGACATGCGGTTCGACGCGGTCGCCGGCTGGACGCCTGCAGCGCGTCCCGGCAACGCGCCGAAGGCCGGCGCGATCCTGTTGCAGTCGACCGACATCTCGAGTGCGAGCGGCCTCGACCCGGCGTCGATCGACCGCGCGCTCGCGTCGCAGACCGAGGGCTTCGGAGGGCCGCTGGTCCCGCAGGCACAGCAGCCCTCCGCGAAGCCGGTCGTCAGTCCGTAGCGGAGTGGCCTAACCGGCAACGACACCGGGCCTCCGGCCCGCGATCACGCTGCGCGGAGGCCTCCCACGTGGTGCATGCGACCCGGAGACGGCGGCAACGTCACCGGTCAGACCACTAGCCTGCCGAGCCGTTCCCGCCGCCGCCCTGGTACGTGAAGTCGTCGCTGCCGCCGAGCACGTGCTCGGAGAGCCACTTCCTCGTCTGGGAACCGGTGAACGGGTTGAACAGGATGCCGAGCAGGATGCCGAGGAAGAGCAGGCCGCTGTTGCGGCCGGAGTGCGCCTCCTTGCCCTGGACGCGATCGGCCGCCTTGCGAAGCTCGGCGACGGTCGAGCGCAGCTCGTCCTGGATGTCCTTGTCGGTCGCAACGCGGGTCGCGACGCCGGTGACGCCGCGGTTGCCGATCAACTCGTTGTAGATCGATCGTGCCGACTCGTACGCGTTGCGGACGTTGGCGCGCAGCTCGGCGTCGTGGAGCGCGCGTTCGACGTACGGTTTGACATTGTCGGAGAAGTCCGAGACCTTGTCCTTCGTCTTGGCCATATTCGTTGGTTCCTTTCGGTTGCTGGCAAGAGGGTGTCTACCCCTTGCTGTGCTTTTCATTCTCGCAGCCTGCGGGGGGTCGACGAAGGCCCCACCGGCGGCAGCGCGCCTGCTCCAGGGGCCCGGCTTCCGGTTCTCTGTGCCGCCCAGCTGGACGATTCGGCGTGGCGAGGGCGTTCTGGCGGCTCAGAGTGGGGAGGCGGCCGTCTCGGCCACGACCTTCACCCTGCTGAAGCGCTACGACCCGTCGCTCTTCGCGAGGGCCGCTGCCGAGCTCGATCGCAATGCCACGAAGCTCGCGGTGCAGGCGCACGGGACGCTGACCGAGAAGACGACGGTCGTCGTCGACGGCCGCAAGGTGCGCGCGTATCGCTACACCGCCCGTGGGTTCGAGACGCGGATCGGCTTCGTGCTCGACGGGAAGCGCGAGGTGCAGCTGCTCTGCCGCGCGCCCACGGGCTCGGCCGATCCCGACGGTGCGTGCGCGCTGTTGTTCGGCAGCTTCAGGCTGGTTTCGTAGCGGCTGCCGCCGCCTTCGTCGCCACCTGTCGGATGCCGTTGCCACTCGACGTCGCGGAGTCGGCGAACGCGGCCTCGAGCACCTGATCGATCGAGTCGACGAGGACGAACTCCAGCTCCCGGCGCGTCTCGGCCGGCAGGTCGTCGAGGTCGTACTCGTTCTCGCGCGGCAGCACGACGCGCTTCAACCCGGCGCGCTGCGCGGCGAGCACCTTCTCGCGCAGGCCGCCGATTGCGAGCACCTGCCCGGTCAGCGTCAGCTCGCCGGTCATCCCCACGTCGTCGGACACAGGCACGCCGCGGACGAGCGAGGCGATCGCAGTCGCCATCGTCACGCCGGCCGACGGGCCGTCCTTCGGCACGGCGCCCGCGGGCACGTGCACGTGCACGTCGTGCGTCGCGAACCAGTCCGACGCGACGCCGAGCTGCTCCGTGTGCGATCGCACCCACGACAACGCGGCCTGCGCGGACTCCTGCATAACCTCGCCGAGCTGTCCGGTGATCGTGAGCCGCCCCTTGCCCGGATACGCCTGCGCCTCGATGAAGAGCACATCGCCTCCCGCCGCGGTGTAGGCGAGCCCGGTTGCGACGCCGGGGTCGGCCGTGCGCCGCCGAACCTCGCCCGAGTAGCGGCGCGGGCCGAGCGACACGCGCACGCGCCGCACGTCGACGCGGATCTTGCCGCCGTAGCCCTCTGCGACCTTGCGTGCAGCCTTGCGGCAGAGATCGGCGATGCGCCGCTCGAGCCCGCGCACGCCTGCCTCGCGTGTGTACTCGCGGATCACGAGCCGGAGCGCCTTGTCGGAGATCGACACGCGCTCTGCCGGCAGCCCGTGCGCCTCGATCTGCTTCGGTACGAGGTAGCGCTTCGCGATGCCCAGCTTCTCGTCTTCCGTGTAGCCGGACAGCGGGATCACGTCCATGCGGTCGAGCAGCGCGCTCGGGATCGTGTCGGTGGTGTTCGCGGTGCAGATGAACAGCACCTTCGAGAGATCGAACGGAAGGTCGAGGTAGTGGTCGCGGAACGTCTTGTTCTGCTCCGGATCGAGCACCTCGAGCATCGCGGAGGCGGGATCGCCGCGGAAGTCCGCGCCCATCTTGTCGAGCTCATCGATCAGCAATACGGGGTTCATCGACTCCGCGTCGCGGAGCGCGCGGATGATGTTGCCGGGCATCGCGCCGATGTATGTGCGTCGGTGCCCGCGGATCTCGGCTTCGTCTCGGACGCCGCCGACGGAGAGACGGCCGAACTTTCGGCCCAGCGTGCGCGCGATCGACTGGCCCAACGATGTCTTGCCCACGCCGGGCGGCCCGACGAAGCAGAGCATCTGGCCGGACGCGTCGCCGCGGAGCTTCGACACTGCGAGGAACTCGATGATGCGCTCCTTCACCTTCTCGAGATCGAAGTGGTCGGCGTCGAGCACTTCGCGTGCGCGCGCGAGGTCGATCTTGTCCTCGGTCAGCTCACCCCACGGGAGCGTTGCGATCCAGTCGAGGTACGTGCGGATGACGCCGTACTCGGCGGCCGCAGACGGCAGGCGCTCGAGGCGCGAGAGCTCCCGGCGCGCCGCCTTCTCGGCTTCTTCGGGGAGGTCCAAGGCGTCGATCCGGCTGCGCAGCTCTTCCAGCTCGGCCTGCTCGGGGTCTCCCTCGCCGAGCTCTTCCTGGATCGCCTTCATCTGCTGGCGCAGGAAGAACTCGCGCTGGCCCTTCTCGAGCTCCGACTGCACCTGCGACTGGATCTTCGTGCCCAGCTCGAACACCTCGAGCTCGCGGTTGAGAATGCGCGCTACCTCGCGGAGGCGCTCCTCGACGTCGACGAGCTCGAGCAGCTTCTGCTTCTCCGGAGTCTTCAGACGCAGGGTCGACGCGACGAGCGAGCACAGGGCGCTCGGGTCGTCGACGTTCGCCGCCGCGAGCTGTAGCTCCTGGGGAAGGTACGGGACGAGCCCGATGATGCGGCTGAAGGTGTTCTGGACGTTGCGCGTGAGTGCTTCGAGCTCCTTCGTCTCCACGACGTGATCGGGCAGCTCGACGAACTCGCCGACGAAGTACGGATCGTCGTTGACGCGGCTCTCGAGCTTGATGCGTCGCAACCCCTGCACGAGGATGCGCAACGTCCCGTCGGGGACGCGGATCATCTTGTGCACCATCGCCGCCGTGCCGACCTCGTACAGGTCGTCCCATTCCGGCGTCTCTGCGTCCTCGTTGCGCACGGTGACCAGTGCGAGCAACCGGTCGCCGCCGACCACGTCGTCGATGAGCTTGATCGAGCGCTCCTGGCCGATCGCGAGCGGCGTCATCGAGTCCGGGAAGACGATCGTCTCCTTGAGGGGCAGCACTGGGAGCGACGACGGCAGCTCCTCGCCGAGCTCCTCGGCGCGCTGCTGCTGCTCCGCGCTGACTACGACGAGCTCCGGATCGCTCATCCGCGCACCTCGATGACGATCTTCGTCGGCTCCGCGCCGTGCTCGGCGAGCGGGAGCACGACCCGCAGCAGCCCGCGCTCGTACGTTGCGTTGGCGCGTGCCGGGTCGACGTCCTCGCCGAGCTCGAGGCGCCGCTGGAAGGCGCCGTACTCGATCTCCATCTGCTGATACCGCGCGCCGGGCACGATCGGGCGCTCTCGCGTCCCGGAGACGACGAACGAGCGGCCCTGCACGACGAGCTCGACCGAGTGGGGATCGATCCCCGGGAGCTCGAGCACGACGTGCAGCGCAGGTGGGTCGTCGGTACGAAAGCAGTCGCATTGCGGCCGGTGGCCGTGGCGCATGCCGGCGAAGCCCGAGACCTGCCACATGTCGGCGAAGAGCTCCTGGATCTCTCCCTGGAGGTCGTCGAGATTCTTGCGCTTCCCGGCCATCGTCTCCCCGTACCCGTTCCCGCGCCTCGCTACGCTCGCGTCATGGGGGAAACCATGTTTCCCCCGTGGTCCCCCTTCTTGGGTGTGCTCCCGGCAGGCGGGTCACTGCTGCGCCGAACACGTTCGGCTCCGCGACGACACTCTGCCCTGGCATTCGTGTGTGACTAGGATGACCCCGCATGAAGGGCGTCATTCTCGCGGGCGGCTCGGGCACGCGCCTGCATCCGCTCACCCGGATCACGAACAAGCACCTGCTGCCGCTCTACGACCGGCCGATGGTCAACTACGCGGTCGAAGCGCTCGTCGCCGCAGGGGTCGACGAGCTGATGCTCGTCAGCGGCGGAACGCATGCCGGCGAGTTCATCCGTCTGCTCGGAAACGGCCGCGAGTACGGGATCGAGCGGCTGCAGTACGGCTATCAGGATCAGGCGGGCGGCATCGCGGAGGCGCTTGCGCTCGCCGAGCACTTCGTCGGGCGCGACAAGGTGTGCGTCATGCTCGCCGACAACATCTTCGAGCGCTCGCTGGCAGGGGTCGTCCAGAACTTCGCCGACCAGGACTCCGGCGCGCGAATCGTGCTCTCGCGGGTCGAGGACGACGAGCATCTGCGACACCTCGGCGTTGCGGAGATGGACGGCGACCGCGTGACGGGCATCGTCGAGAAGCCGACGTCGCCACCTTCGCGCTTCGCCGTCACCGGCGTCTACTTCTACGACGCCCAGGTGTGGGACGTCATCCCGACGCTGAAGCCGTCCGGACGCGGCGAGCTCGAGATCACCGACGTGAACAACTGGTACGTCGGCGACGGGCAGATGGAGGCCGACGTCGTCGACGGCTTCTGGGGCGACGCGGGCGAGTCGATCGATGCGTACTACGAGGTGAATGACTTCGTGCGGCGCCACGGCGTGAACAAGTGATCGTCACGCGTTTCCCGCTGACGAAGCACGAGGACGAGCGCGGCTGGTTTGCGGAGCTCATCCGCGCGAGCACGCTGCCGAAGCCGATCCTTCAGGCCAACCTCTCGCGCTCGACCATGGGCGTGATCCGCGGACTGCACTACCACGAGCGCGGACAGGACGATCTCTTCGTCTGCTTGTCGGGCACGGTGCGCATCGTCGTGCTCGACCGCGAGACCGGCGAGGTGTTCACGGAGGACGTCGGCGACGACAATCCCGTCGCGATCTACGTCCCGGGGTTCCGCGCGCACGGCTACGAGGCGCTCACAGATTGTGTCTTCATGTATCTCGTCACGGAGGAGTACGATCCCGCAGATCCGGACGAGCACGGGATCCCCTGGGACGACGAGCGCATCCGCCATCTCTGGAGTACGCCATCGCCGCTCCTGTCGGCACGCGACGCATCGTCGTAACCGGCGCGGGCGGCCAGCTCGGCGCAGCCCTCGTCGAGTCGTTCGCGGGCGAGACGGTCGTCGCGCTCGCGC
>JANMWV010000343.1:0-2719 GCA_031394165.1 Actinomycetes bacterium | reverse complement strand
GTCACCCCTGGAAGCGCCGGAGGACGCACTGGCCCGGGTCCGTGCGGGAGACGGCATCGCAGCGCCCGCATGACCCATCCCGCGGGCTTCGGCGGGACGCAGGGCGCCGGCCGGCGCCCTGCGCTCCTGGTGATCGACATGAGCCTCGGCTTCACCGATCCCGAGTCGCCGCTCGTCTGCGATCTGGACGACGTCGTCACGGCAATCGGGCAGCTTCTCGAGGCCGCGCGGGAGGCTGCAATACCGATCGTCTACACGACCGTTGCCTACTCAGAAGCGAACAAGGCAACTGCCAGAGCGTTCATCGAGAAGGTGCCCGCACTGCTGACGCTCGCCGCAGGGACACGCTGGATCGAGATCGAACCGCGCCTGGCTCCGCTCCCGAACGAGCCCGTGTTGAACAAGCTCTTCGCGTCGGCGTTCTTCGGAACGGCTCTGGCAACCCTCCTCACTTCACACGCCTGCGACTCGGTGATCGTCACGGGTGCCTCGACATCCGGTTGCGTCCGTGCGACCGCGGTCGACGCGCTTCAGCACGGCTACCGGGTCGTCGTGCCCCGGGAGGCTGTCGGCGATCGCGACATCGCCGCACACGAGCAGGCGCTAACGGACATCGAAGCCAAGTACGGCAGCGTCGGCACGCTCGCTGACTCCCTGGGGCGCCTTCGATCTCACCAGGACGCCGGGGCCATGCCGTGAGCGCAGAGCGGGAGCGTCTGACGTGGCTGAAGGTGCCGGACGAGACAGAGGTGCCGCAGGACGTGCTCGACCTGTGGGCGCCGTCGCTCGAGAAGCTCGGCTTCGTGCCGAACGTCCTGCGCCTCTACGCCCTGCGGCCGTCTCACCTGCTCGCCTGGACGGCTCACTACGACGAGCTGATGAAGGGCGGCTCGGGCCTCACCAAGGCCGAGCGCGAGATGATCGCCGTCGTCGTCTCGGTCGCGAACGAGTGTGTGTATTGCATCGCCGCCCACTCGGCTGTCCTGCGCAAGCTGACGGGGGATCCCGCTCTGGTGGATCAGATCGCGGCGGACCATCGCGCCGCCGACCTGCCCGACCGGATGAAGGCGGCCCTCGACTACGCCGTCAAGCTAACCCGGTCGCCACAGGCGATGGCCGAGCCCGATGTCGAGCGACTCAGGGAGGAGGGGTGGTCGGACTCGGACGTGATGGACGTCGCCGAGGTCACCGCGATGTTCAACTTCTCGAACCGGCTGGCATCGGGTCTCGGCTGGGTGCCGAATCCCGAGTACGAGCAGCTCGGACGTTAGGCGCACCGAGCTGCGGGCTGCAATGCGATCTCGGCCAAAGGCCCGGTACAGCCCCGGGTTGAGAACCTCTAAAGCTCGTCACATGTCGCTCGATCCCGCACGCGTCGTCGCCCAGCGCGTCGCCTAGACGGCGACCTGGGGAACCGCGCCTGCGCATGGCTCGACGGGCTTCTCGACCTGCACAGTGGGTGGTCGACGACCGATGACGCACCGAGGCGCTTCGAGAGCCAGAAACCTAGAGCGGGTGGAGGGAATCGAACCCTCATAGTCAGCTTGAAAGACTGGGGTTAAAGGGATAGTATCTGCTCTCGTCTACACCCTTAAAAAGCCGCCGCGAGCGGATCTCTACGAGGGTAAAGGGTGGGTTCGAGTCACGTCGCTCCCGCTCAGAAACCGCCGCCCGGTGACGGGCGGTTTTCGTTTTCTGCCGCTGGCTGGGAGGTGGGCTGTGGAGCTTGCGTCGGGTCTGAGCCGTCTGGGGACAGAGACGGCTTTTGAGGTGCTCGCGCGCGCGAAGGCACTCGAGGCGGAAGGCCGCGAGATCATCCACCTGCAGATCGGGGAGCCCGATTTCGACACGCCAGCACACATCGTCGAAGCTGGCGTGAAGGCGCTGCGGGACGGGTTGACGCACTACTGCCCCGCTCCCGGGTTGCCGGTCTTGCGCGAGGCGGCGGCCGACTATCTCTCGCGAACACGCGGCGTGGCCGTCGAGCCGAGTCGCGTGCTGGTCGCGCCGGGCGCGAAGCCTTTCCTCTTCTTCGGCGTCCTCGCGACCTGCGAGCCGGGCGACGAAGTGATCTACCCGAACCCCGGCTTCCCGATCTACGAGTCGGTGATCCGCTTCGCCGGCGCGACGCCGGTCCCGCTACCGCTGCGCGAGGAGAACGGCTTCGCATTCACCGCGGCGGACTTGGCAGAACGACTCACGCCGCGGACGAAGCTCGTGATCCTCAACTCGCCGGCGAACCCGACCGGTGGCGTCGTCCCCGCCGCGGTGAACGCCGAGATCGCGGCCCTGCTCGCGGAGCATCCCTGCTTCGTCCTCACAGACGAGGTGTACTCGGAGATGGCCTACGACGACGTGCACGACTCGATCGCGAGCTACGCCGGCCTGTTGGAGAAGACGATCCTGCTCGAGGGGTTCTCGAAGACGTTCGCGATGACCGGCTGGCGGCTCGGCTACGCCGCCGTCCCCGAGCAGCTCGTCGAGCCGCTAACCCGCTTGTTCATCAACTGCCACTCGTGCGCGCCGCCCGCGACGCAGATGGCGGGCGTTGCCGCGCTGACCGGGCCGATGGACGATGTCCGCGCGATGATCGAGGAGTTCCGCATCCGCCGCGAACTCGTCGTCGACGGGCTGAACGCCTTGCCGGGTATCTCGTGTGTGAAACCGGCGGGCGCGTTCTACGCCTTCCCGAACATCAGCGGCACGGGCCTCACCGCAC
>JANMWV010000311.1:0-2738 GCA_031394165.1 Actinomycetes bacterium | reverse complement strand
CGCCCTCCTGCGGCGGGGCCACGGTCGTCGGCGACTAGGACGCGGCGGCGGCGGCGGACTCGGCGCCGTCGACGACCGAGATGAAACGGCGCTCGCCGCTCGTCCGGAAGGCGACCACGCCGTCACGCTTCGCGAAGATCGTGTCGTCCTTGCCGATGCCCGTGCCGGGACCTGGGCGGAAGCGCGTGCCGCGCTGGCGGACGAGGATCATTCCCGAGGTGACGTCCTGCCCGGCGAAGAGCTTGACGCCGAGCATCTTCGGCTTGGAGTCGCGGCCGTTCCGCGAGGAGCCAAGGCCTTTCTTGTGTGCCATGGGTTAGCTCTCTTCCTTGGCTGCGAGCGCCGATTCGAGCGCGGCGATCGCACCCTTGCGGTTCGCGTTGGCGCGCTCGTGCTCGAGCGCGGCCTCGAGGTTCGGGCGACGCCAGCCGTGTGCGGCCTCGGCGATCTGCGCCACGGTCAGGTCGTCGTAGTCCTTCGGCGGATGCGCGGTGCGGGCGGGCGCCTCGGCGGCGGCCTTTGGCGCGGCCTTGGGCGCGGCTGCTGCCTTCGGTGCTGCTTCTGCCTTCGGTGCCGGCTGGGCCTCCGTCTTCTTCGCGGTCGCCGGCTTCTTCGCGCCGCCGATCGACTCGATCTGGATCTGCGTCAGACGGCTGCGGTAGCCGTTGTGCTTCCGGTAGCCGGTGCGCTTCTTGTACTTGCCGATGCGAATCTTCTGGCCGAGCTCATGGCCGAGCACCCGCGCCGTGACGGTCGACGTCGGCGACAGGTCGGTGGTGCCGTTGCCGCCGACGAGCAGCACGCGCGGCTCGAAGGTCGTGCCCTCGTCCGTAGCGAGCTTGTCGACGAGCAGCCGCTCGCCCTCCCGGACGCGGTACTGCTTGCCACCAAGTGTGATGATCGCGTAGCTCATAGGCGTGGAAAACGCGGGCACAGGGGCCCGCGAATCGAGCGGAAGTGTAGCGAAACGGCCCCGAAACCGGCGCCCTCGACGCTACCGACGTGGATTGAGGTCATCGCCCCACTCCGACATCGGGACGTAGCCCCACTCGCCGTCCTCGGACTCGGCCGCGACGGCCGCGGGCTCGGGCTCCGCCGGCTCTGCCGAGGGCTCCACCTCGGCCTCGGGCTCTGGCTCGGGCTCCGGCTCGGGCACCGCGTCGAACACGGGCTGCGCCTCGAACGTGGGCTCGACGTCGGGCTCGCGATCGGCCGCGGGCTCGTCCGCGACCTCGGCGACGGGCTGGTCGCCGTTGGCACCGGCGGCAGCTGCTGCTGCGCCCGAACCTGGGGCAGCGCTCGCGCCAGCGCCGGCGCCGGAGGCGCTTGTGCCGACGGGGCGCTTGCGGTTCTTGCCGCCGCGTGAACCGCGACGCGTCTTCTTCTTGACGGGCGTCGTGCCGTCGGTGGTCGCCGGCTCGGCGCCGTCGGCCTCCTCCTCGTCACCGTCGCGACCGAACTCGGCCGACGGGACATGGATCGTGACACTCCGCGTCGAGCTCCCCGGACCGGAGGTACGCGGTGTCGACGTGCGCACCGGCTTCGGCTCGGGCACGGACTCGGGCTCCGCGTCGGCGGTCTCGGCGCTCGCCTCGCCGGCGGCTGCCGCTGCGCCGGTCGCGCCGGCACCTGCGGCAGCTGTCGCGCCGGCCGGCCGCTTGCGGTTCTTGCCGCCGCGTGAGCCGCGACGGGTCTTCCTCTTCGCGGGGGCTCCGGTCGCGGCCGCGCCCTCGGCGGTCGTCGGCTCGTCGGCAGCGTCCTCGTCGTCCGCGTCCGCGTCCGCTTCCGGCTCCGCGGCCTTCGGCTCCGGAGCGTCGGCCTCGTCGATCTCGCCGAGCTCGTCGTCGGCCGCCTCGCCGTCGTCGACGCCGTCGACTGCCTCGCCGGCGACACCGGTGCCCGCGGTCTTGCGCGCGGGCGGCTTGCGCGTCGGCTTCTCGGCCTCCGCCTCGGCGGTCAGCGGCTCCGGCCCGGTCTTCGCACGGCGCGCGAGCGACGCGTACGCAACGCCGTCGAGCACGCGCTCGATGCGCACCTTGACCTTCTTGCCGACGAGCTCGGCGGCTTCGCCGACGCAGACGTCGAGGCCGTCGAGCTTGCCGACCGCGGCTGCGCCGTCGTGCCGGTCGATCTCGACCAGCTCGATCGTCAGCTCGGCGCCCTCCTCCACCGGGGACTGCGGCGCCAGGTCGGCGAGCTTGCCCTCGGCGAGGACGACGAAGTGGTCCGCGTGCATGGCCGGCTTGCCGGCGAAGAAGAAGCGCCGCTTCGTCAGCGCCTCGAGCTCGATCAGCCTGCGCGCACCCGGACCGACGAGCGCGCTCGCGATCGGCGCGGAGACCTCGATGCGGAACGCCTGCGACTTCGAGCCGGCGGCCAGCGCGCGCACTCTGCGCTCGACGTCGATCGCGGCCGAGGCTTCCGAGTAGACGATGCCGTCGCCGCCGCACGTCGGGCACTTGCGCGTCATGATCTCGCGGGGCCCGTCGGTGACGTTCTGCCGCGTCATCTCGACGAGGCCGAGCGGCGAGATCTCGACGACGTACGTCTTGGTGCGGTCGCGCTCGAGCTCGTTGCGCAGCGCCTCCTCGACCGTGGCGCGGTTCTTCGGGTTCGCCATGTCGATGAAGTCGATGACGATGATGCCGCCGATGTCGCGCAGCCGCAGCTGGCGCACGACTTCCTTGACCGCTTCGAGGTTGTTCTTCGTGATCGTGTCCTCGAGCCGGCCGCCGGAG